>NZ_JAQTWM010000017.1:0-17666 GCF_028689305.1 Rhodoferax sp.
GCCTTGAAGCTGAAGTCGTTGCCGCTGACAACGCAGCCCACCAGCGGTGGCTCGAACTCCATCATGGTGTGCCATGACAGCGGCATGACGTTGACTTGGCCTTGGTGTGCGGTCGTCATCAGCAGCACCGGCCCCGGCTCCAGAATGCCGTAGACCTTGGACAGGGGGTAAGCGCGTTTGGCCATGTGGGTGCCTCCAAGCAAGTGATTTTGTGCCTGCGGGTTCGGCACCAGCATAACCACAAGCGTCGACATGCTCCATAACGGCGCCGCCATACGGATCAGCTGATGCAGCAGTCCTGGCCCCTAGCCGAAACATGTGCCAAGTGCTACAGTGCCCTGACATCCCCCCAAGAAAGCTGCAGGGTACGTGTATGAACATCTCGGATATGACCAACGCCCTGAGGGCCAGCACCATGTTGGGCAAGCAGGCCAACACGGTGACCGCGACCGACCCGATCAGCAAAGCGTTTGCGCAGGCCGGCCAGCGGGTGCAGCAGCAGCTGGATGTCACCAGCGCCCAGCTGTCGTCATTCGGCAAGCTCAAATCGGCGTTTGCCGATGTGCAGGGCGCCGCCAAGGCTTTGAGCAGCCCCAAAACCGGCGCCACGGATGACGATATCAGCAAAGCCGCCGCCGACTTCGTCAAAGCCTTCAATAGTGCCTTGCAAACCGCCAAAGCCAATCAGGCCCAGGCCACTTCATCGCCGGAGCTCACCGGCGCACGCCGTGCAGAAACCGATTTGCGCCGGGTGCTTGGCACGGACAGCAGCTTGAGCAGCAGCCTGAAGGGCATCGGCATCACCCAGCAGGCGGATGGCAGTCTGGCGCTGGATGCGACCAAGTTCCAGGCGGCCATCAAGGCCAACGGCACCGAACTACGCGCCACGGTTGCCAAACTGGGCCAGCAAGGCCAGGCGATGGCCACCCGTGAGCTGGCCGATACGGGCAACGTGGGCAGCGCCCTGAAGGCGCTCAGCAGCCAGTCCACCAGTTTGAAGGCGCGCCAATCCGAGCAACAGGCTGCGCTGACGTCCTTCCAGCAATTGGCCAGCGCACCCAACCCGCTGCTGAGCGCCAGTGGCTTGGCTGCCTATACTCGGTTTTCCAGCATGTTTTGATGCAAAAAACGGGCCATAGCCCGGATGGAATAAGCAGTTACAGCTATCTAAGTGATAGCAAGTTCAACTATGGCTGGCAATCACACCGCCACCCAGGCAGACCTCGCCGTCGTACAACACGGCGGATTGACCGGGGGTAACGGCCCACTGGGCCTGGTCAAAATCCAATGTGAAACCGTCACCCGCCACCTGCGTCAGGCGGCAGGCGGCGTCGGCTTGCCGGTAACGGGTCTTGGCCGCCAGGGCCTGCGGTTCTGGTGCGGTGCCCGCCACCCAGCTGGCTTGGTCGGCGCTCAGGCGGGTGGATTGCAGCCACGGGTGATCATGGCCCTGCACCACCCACAGGGTGTTATTTGACAAATCCTTGCGGGCGACAAACCAGGGGGCGTGGTTGCCGCTGCCGCGTTGCGCCCCTTTGGCCTTGAGGCCGCCAATGCCCAGGCCCTGGCGCTGGCCCAGGGTGTAAAAGCTCAGGCCCACATGTTCACCAATGGTCTGGCCCTTGTCGTTCTTGATCGGGCCAGGTTCGCGGGCGATGTAGCGGTTCAGAAAGTCGCGAAATGGCCGCTCGCCGATGAAACAGATGCCGGTGGAGTCCTTTTTCTTGGCGTTGGGCAGGCCGATCTCCAGCGCAATGCGGCGCACTTCAGTCTTGTGCAGTTCCCCGACCGGAAACAAGGTGTTGGCGAGTTGAGCCTGATTGAGCCGGTGCAAAAAGTAGCTTTGGTCCTTGGCCGGGTCCAGGCCCTTGAGCAGCTCGTGGCGGCCGGTCCCGGCATTCAGGCGCACCCGGGCGTAATGCCCGGTGGCGATCTTGTCGGCGCCCAGGCGCATGGCGTGATCCAGAAAGGCCTTGAACTTGATCTCGGCGTTGCACAGGATGTCGGGGTTGGGGGTGCGGCCGCTGCTGTATTCGCGCAGGAACTCGGCAAACACCCGGTCCTTGTAGTCGGCGGCAAAGTTGACGTGTTCGATCTCGATGCCAATTACGTCGGCAACTGCGGCGGCGTCGACAAAGTCCTCATTGGACGAGCAATACTCGCTGTCGTCGTCATCTTCCCAATTTTTCATGAAGATGCCCAGCACCTCGTGCCCTTGTTGTTTGAGCAGCCAGGCGGTCACGGCGGAGTCCACGCCGCCACTCAACCCCACCACCACCCGCTGACGGTGCGCTGCGGAACTCATGGTGCCGGCAACAGGGGTGCAGGGACGAACACACTGGCGTCGGTGTGGATCAGGTCCAGCGGAAAACGCTGGCCGGCCAGATGGTCTTCCAGCCCGCGCAGCACCAGCGGGCTGCGGTGGCGGGGCGCGCTGGCGCGGATCTCGTCGGGTGTCAGCCACAGCGTGCGCACAATGCCGGTGTCGAGCTGGCGTCCGGCCTGCAAGGCGCCCAGAGTGCCGGCAAAAGCAAAACGCAGGTAGGTCACATCCTGCGCTGGCCGGCTGCTGGTGGCGGCGCGTTCGAAGCGCGACATGTACACCCCCACCAGCGCGGTTGGTGTGAACAGGTGCATGGTTTCTTCCAGGGCTTCACGGGCGCAGCCCTGGACCAGGCTCTCACCCGGGTCCAGGTGGCCGGCCGGGTTGTTCAGGCGCAGCCCCTCGGGCGTGTGCTCTTCCACCAGCAGGTACCTGCCCTGGTTTTCAATGATCGCGGCCACGGTGGCACTGGGTTTCCATCGTTCAGTCATGACCGGATTATCCGGGATGGCCGCAAGCCAGGTAGTCACTGCCGTGAATAGCGGTTTGACTTTCGTCAAGGAGGCGGGTCGCAAGGGGGCTGTCGTGCGTAAAACTGATGTAAGCTTGCGTGAGCATTCAAGCACCTGTTTGAACTTCGCTAGTCATCACCATCAAGGAGTCGCTTTATGCAAGTTGCAGAGGGCCTGCCGGGCCAGTCCGTTGGTTCAAGTTCTCCTGAGGCTGCGCCGGCGGCGCAACGCATTGGGGTGCCACGCGAGGTTTTCCCGGGCGAAAAGCGTGTCGCCACGGTGCCCGATGTGGTGGAAAAACTTATCAAGCTGGGTTTCCAGGTCACGGTTGAGTCCGGTGCGGGTGATGCCGCCAACTTCAGCGACGATGCCTACCGCGCAGCGGGGGCAGAGGTGGTCAACGGCGCGGCCGCGTTGTGGGCGGCCTCGGACATCGTGTTCAAGGTCCGCGCGCCCAGCCCGGACGAAGTGGCGCTGATGCGCGAGGGCACGGCGTTGATCGGCTTCATCTGGCCGGCCCAGAACCCGGAGCTGATGCAGCAGCTGGCGGCCAGGAAGATGACGGTGCTGGCCATTGACGCGCTGCCGCGCACGCTCAGCCGCGCCCAGAAGATGGACGCGTTGACCTCCCAAGCCGGCGTTGCCGGTTACCGCGCCGTCATCGAGGCGGCCAACGCCTTCGGCCGCTTCTTCAACGGCCAGATCACGGCGGCGGGCAAGGTGCCGCCGGCCAAGGTCTTCATCGCTGGCGCCGGCGTGGCCGGCCTGGCGGCCATCGGCACCGCAGCCGGGCTGGGCGCCGTCGTGCGCGCCAATGACACCCGGGCCGAGGTGGCCGACCAGGTTGTGTCCCTGGGCGGCGAGTTTGTCAAGGTTGACTACGAGGAAGAAGGCTCGGGCGGCGGCGGTTACGCCAAGGTCATGAGCGAAGGTTTCCAGCAGGCGCAGCGCGAGATGTATGCCAAACAGGCCCGGGAAGTCGACATCATCATCACCACCGCCCTGATTCCGGGCAAGCCCGCGCCCAGGCTCATCACCGCCGAGATGGTGCAGTCGATGAAGCCGGGTAGCGTGATCGTCGACATGGCGGCCGAGCAGGGCGGCAACTGCGAGCTGACCGAGCCGGGCCAGGCCGTGGTCAAGCACGGCGTCACCATCATTGGCTACACCGACCTGGTCTCGCGCCTGTCCCGGCAGTCGTCGACGCTGTACGCCACCAACCTGCTGCGATTGACGGAGGAGCTGTGCAAGACCAAGGACGGTGTCATCAACGTCAACATGGAAGACGATGCCATCCGTGGCCTGACCGTTACCAAGGGAGGCAACATCACCTGGCCACCACCGGCCCCGAAACCGGCGGCTGCGCCTCCTGCCGCGGCGGCCAAACCGGCGGCGGCGCCTGCGGCCAAAAAGGGCCACGGCGAGGCCAGTCCACCGATGGCAGGCAGCAAGCTGGCCATTCTGTTCGGGGTGGCGGCCGTGTTGTTCTGGATCATCGGCGCCACTGCGCCGAAGGAATTCATGTCGCACTTCACGGTGTTTGTGCTGGCCTGTTTTGTCGGCTACATGGTGGTCTGGAACGTCAAGCCTGCCCTGCACACGCCGCTGATGAGTGTGACCAACGCCATCAGCAGCATCATTGCGATTGGTGCGCTGGTGCAAATTTCGCCGTTGGCCAATGCGCTGGATCGGCCCAACAGCCTGATCACCTGGGTGGCTGCGGCGGGGATTGTGCTCACCGCCATCAATATGTTTGGCGGTTTCGCCGTGACCCAGCGCATGCTGGCCATGTTCCGCAAGTAAAAGGGAGCGACGCATGTCTTCAAGTCTGGCCACGGTTGCCTATATTGGCGCAACCATTCTTTTCATCTTGAGCCTGGGAGGATTGTCCAACCAGGAAACCGCCCGCCGGGGCAACCTGTACGGCATGGTCGGCATGGCCATTGCCGTGCTGGCCACCGTGTTCGGGCCGCAGGTCACCGCCGGGGGCATCCCTTGGATCATTGGCGCCATGCTCATCGGGGGCAGCATTGGCCTGTATGCGGCGCGCAATGTGCAGATGACCCAGATGCCCGAGTTGGTGGCTTTCATGCACAGCATGGTGGGTCTGGCTGCCGTGTTGGTGGGCTTTTCCACCTTTGTGGACCCCACGGCAACGGCGGGTTTCGAGGGCGCCGCCAAAACGATCCACGAGCTCGAAATCTACATCGGTATCTTCATTGGTGCGGTGACGCTTTCGGGCTCGGTCATTGCATTTGGCAAATTGTCGGGGCGCATTGGCGGCAATCCGATGCTGCTGCCCGGACGGCACTGGCTCAATCTGGCGGGCTTGCTGGTGGTGATTTATTTTGGGGGTGTCTTCATGCAGGCCCACACGGTGCAAGAAGGCCTTGCACCGATTGTCATCATGACCGTGATTGCCCTGCTGTTCGGGGTGCACATGGTGATGGCCATTGGTGGTGCCGATATGCCGGTGGTGGTGTCCATGCTCAACAGTTATTCGGGCTGGGCTGCCGCCGCCACCGGTTTCATGCTGTCCAATGACCTGCTGATTGTGGTGGGTGCGCTGGTGGGTTCCAGCGGTGCGATTCTGTCGTACATCATGTGTAATGCCATGAACCGCAGTTTCATCAGCGTGATTGCTGGCGGTTTTGGTACCACCAGTGCCGGTCCGGCGGCCGCTGCCATGCAGCCGGCCGGTGAAGTGACCTCGGTGACGGCCGCGGAAACCGCCGAACTGCTACGTGAAGCCAAGTCGGTGATCATCGTACCTGGTTACGGCATGGCCGTGGCCCAGGCCCAGCATACGGTGTATGAAATCACCAAGCACCTGCGTGAAAAAGGTGTCAACGTGCGCTTTGGTATTCACCCGGTGGCCGGGCGCATGCCGGGCCACATGAACGTGCTGCTGGCTGAAGCCAAAGTGCCTTATGACATCGTGTTTGAGATGGACGAACTCAACGATGACTTCCCGGGCACCGATGTCACGATGGTGATTGGCGCCAACGACATCGTCAACCCCAGTGCCCAGGACGACCCGAGCAGCCCGATTGCCGGTATGCCGGTGCTGGAAGTCTGGAAGGCCAAAACCTCTATCGTCATGAAGCGCAGCATGGCTTCGGGTTATGCCGGGGTGGACAACCCGCTGTTCTACAAGGAAAACAACCGCATGCTGTTTGGTGATGCCAAGAAAATGCTCGATGAAGTGCTCGCTGCATTGAAGGCCTGATGGCCGTCACGGGCCTGGTTCCTCGGCCCCCGGATGGGGGCTTGTTTCATTAGGGAAAACATAGCTTACAAAACCTGACAAGCGGGTGAGAATCCCCTTCTGATTTAAAACTTGGAGACCTCACTATGACCGACCGCATCTGGCTCAAAAGTTATCCACCAGGTGTTCCTGCTGATATTGACGTTAATCGCTATGCTTCGGCGGTTGACCTGATGGAAGAAAGTTTTCAGAAATTTGCCAGCCGCAGTGCCTATAGTTTCATGGGCAAGGAAATGAGCTACCGCCAGGTTGATCAGCTGAGCCAGACCTTTGGTGTGTATCTGCAAGGCCTGGGCCTGGCCCGGGGGGACCGGGTGGCGGTCATGATGCCCAATGTCATGCAGTATCCGGTGGTTGTTGCCGGTATCCTGCGGGCCGGTTTTGTCCTGGTGAATGTGAATCCGCTCTACACCGCCCGTGAGCTGGAGCATCAGCTCAAGGACTCGGGTGCCAAGGCCATTGTGATTCTGGAGAACTTTGCCGCCACGCTGGACAAATGCATCGCCGCAACCCCCGTCAAGCATGTGGTGTTGTGTGCCATGGGAGACCAGTTGGGCTTGCTCAAGGGCTCACTGGTCAATTACGTGGTGCGCAACGTCAAGAAAATGGTGCCCAGCTACAACTTGCCGGGTGCCGTGCGTTTCAACGCTGCCATTGCCAAGGCCAGCAGCGGTACCCTGAAGAAGGTCACCATCAAACCTGACGATGTGGCGGTATTGCAATACACCGGCGGCACCACCGGGGTCTCCAAAGGTGCGGTGCTGCTGCAACGAAATCTGGTGGCCAATGTGCTGCAGGCGGATGCCTGCTTTCAGCCCGCGCTGGTCAAGATTCCTGCTGGCGAGCAGATGAACGAAGTGTGTGCCCTGCCGCTCTACCATATCTTTGCCTTCACCGTGGGCATGATGTTGTCTCTGCGTCTGGGCGGCAAGCTGATCCTGATTGCCAACCCACGTGACTTCCCCGGGGTGCTGGCGGAGTTGGCCAAACACAAGATTCACGTGTTTCCGGCGGTCAACACCCTGTTCAACGGGCTGGCCAACCACCCGGATTTCACCAAGGTGAACTGGAAGAGCCTGGTGGTGTCGGCGGGTGGCGGCACGGCGGTTCAGAGCGCCGTGGCCAAGCTCTGGTATGACAAGACTGGCTGTCCGATCTGCGAAGGTTATGGGCTGAGCGAGACCTCTCCCATTGCCACCTCCAACCCGGTCACCGTGACCGAGTATTCAGGCTCCATCGGCATGCCGGTACCGAGCACCTGGCTCAAATTGCTGGATGACGACGGGAATGAAGTCGCCCTTGGCGAGCCCGGCGAGATCGCCATCAAGGGCCCGCAGGTGATGGCTGGTTATTGGCAGCGCCCGGACGAAACCGCCAAGGTCATGACGGCGGACGGGTATTTCAAATCAGGTGACATCGGTGTCATGGATGACAAGGGCTATTTCAGGATTGTGGACCGCAAGAAAGACATGATCCTGGTCAGTGGGTTCAACGTCTTCCCGACCGAACTTGAAGACGTGGTGTCCCAGATGGCTGGTGTCATGGAATGCGCCTGTGTGGGTGTGCCGGATGCCAAAACGGGCGAGGCGGTCAAGCTGGTGATCGTCCGCAAGGACCCGGATCTGACCGAAGAGCAGGTGCGCGCCTTCTGCCGCGAGAATCTGACAGGCTACAAGCAGCCCAAGCTGGTCGAATTCCGCACCGAGCTGCCCAAGACACCCGTCGGGAAAATCCTGCGCCGGGAGTTGCGTGACAAATAAGGGGAGCCCGGTTTGACGACAACCGCCATTGTCAGCGCCCTGCTGGATGAGCAAAAAGGCTTGCTTGACCAGTTGCAGCATGCGCACAAGGAACAGCGTGCCGGGCGGACATTCTGGCGCGGGCAGTGGGGTGATCAGGACGTGGTACTGGTCCTGTCGCGTATTGGCAAGGTGGCGGCAGCCAGCACCGCCACGACCCTGATTGAAGCGTTTGGCGTCGGGCGGGTGGTGTTCACTGGCGTTGCCGGTGGCCTTGGTGAAGGCGTGCGGGTTGGTGATGTGGTGGTGGCCGAGGACTTTGTCCAGCATGACATGGACTCGTCACCGCTGTTTGCACGGTACGAAATTCCTCTCTACGGCCGCAGCCGCCTGCCTTGCGACCCGTCTTTGACCGCGTTGTTGCAACAGGCCGCCAACGCCGGCTTGGCCGTTGCCGGAGATCATTTCCACCGTGAGCGTCTGATTGCTGAGCCACGTGTCCATCGTGGACTGGTGGCCAGCGGGGATCGTTTTGTCTCCAGTGCCGAGGAGGCGGCCACGCTGCGCCAGGGGCTGCATGGCGCCGGGCACATCCCGCTGGCGGTGGAAATGGAAGGCGCCGCCGTGGCTCAGGTGTGTCTGGACTACGGTGTACCGTTTGCCGCCATGCGGACCATTTCGGACCGGGCCGATGACCAGGCGCATGTGGACTTTTCCGCGTTTGTGCAGCAAGTGGCCAGCCCGTATGCCTTGGCCATTGTGCGGGAGTTGATGAAATTGCTATAATAAATATAGCAATTAGTGCATTTTCCTTGCGGGCTAGAGGCTGTTTTTACTTCAACCAGCCGCGTTTCCTGAAGTACCACATCGGCACCAGGGCGCTTGCCACCATCAGCACCAACGCATAAGGGTAGCCCCAGGTCTGGGCCAACTCCGGCATGTACTGGAAGTTCATGCCGTAGATGCTGGCGATCAGCGTGGGCGGTAGCAGTGCCACACTCGCCACGGAAAAAATCTTGATGATCTTGTTCTGGTTGATGTTGATGAAACCAACGGTGGCATCCATCAAGAAGTTGATCTTGTCAAACAGAAACGCGGTGTGGGAGTCCAGTGAGTCAATGTCGCGCAGGATCTGGCGCGCCTCTTCAAACTGCTCGCCATTGAGCATCTTGCTGCGCATCATGAAGCTGACCGCACGGCGGGTATCCATGGCATTGCGGCGGATGCGCCCGTTCATGTCCTCATGGCGGGCGATGGCGCCCAGCACCTCACCGGCCAGGGCGTCCGTCACATCACCGGACAGCACCTTCTGGCTGGCTTTTTCCAGTTCGTCGTAAATTTCTTCCAGCGTGTCGGCCGAGTATTCGGCGTCTGCGTCAAACAGCTTGAGCAGCACTTCCTTGGCGTCTTCGATCAAACCCGGCGCACGGCGTGCCCGCATGCGCAGCAGCCGAAACACCGGCACGTCCTCGTCGTGAATCGAAAACAGCACCCCTTTGCTTCGGAGTTCGTCATTGACCAGGTTCAGGATGAAGGCGACCCGCACCGTATGCGGCTCCTCATCGTCGGCGACCAGAAAGTCACTGCGGATATGCAGTTCGCCGTTGTCTTCCTTGTAAAAACGCGCAGATTCCTCAATGTCCTCGTCCATCGCGTCTTCCGGGATGGACAAACCAAAATACTGCTTGATCCAGCGTTTTTCTTCGGGGGAGGGGGACTCCAGGTCAACCCAGATGGGTTGGAATCGCGAGAGCTCCTCCAGCGATTCGATTTCTTCCTGGAACAGACGTCCATTGGCAAGCGTGAAGATGTTGAGCATGAGCTCACTCCCAAAATAAATAAGGCATCGGGCGGCAAAAAGCGATGGGTCGGCTTTCAACCCCGGATGCGTTTTTGGGGCTGAAAGCTACCGACTGGGGTAGTTTTCCAAGGTGATGTATCCGTTGATTAAAACCTCTGGATTATCGCACCGGCTGCGCCAGTCAGCCCGCTGTACGACCGCAAATCCTGATGCTGCTGCAGCGCAGCATAGAAAGTCATTGCATTAAAGTGATGGCCCGGGCATAGTGGCATCAAGGTCTTGAAACAGATTTTCCCGGTTGCTGGCGTGGTGCTGGCGACCCTTTCAACCAAGTGCTTTAGGAGGCTCAATATGAATTTGACAATCAGCGGTCACCACCTGGAAGTGACTCCGGCCTTGCGGACTTATGTGACCAGCAAGATGGACCGGATCAAACGCCATTTCGATCAGGTTGTGGATGTCAAAGTTTTGCTGACGCTGGAAAATCAAAAGGAGAAGGAACGCCGACAAAAAGCAGAGTGCAATATCCATATCAAGGGAATCGAGTTGTTTGCCGAGAGTGCACACTCTGATTTGTACGCTGCGGTGGATGAATTGGTGGACAAACTGGATCGCCAGGTGGTTCGCCACAAGGACCGCCTGCAATCTCACCACCACGATGCACCCAAACGCTTGATGTGACTTAAACTCTGCCAGGCCGCCCGCTGGTGCGTGCGGCCTTTTTTTGTGCCCGATTTTCCCCGGGTGCATAATTCCAGGCAAATTATGAACCGACTCGCGTCTATCCTTACCGCTGCGCATGTGCTTGTCAAAGTGGATGCGTCCAGCAAAAAAAGAGCTTTTGAAGAAGCTGGCCTGTTGTTTGAAAATCTGCATGGCCTGAGTCGTGCACTGGTCACGGACAGCCTGTTTTCGCGTGAACGTCTGGGGTCGACCGGGCTGGGGCATGGTGTGGCCATACCGCATGGGCGTATCAAAGGCCTGAAGTCGCCCATGGCCGCGGTGTTCCAGTTGGCCAATCCCATCGGGTTTGAGGCGCCAGACGAGCAACCTGTCAGACTGATGATATTTCTGCTGGTGCCCGAAGCCGCGACGCAAAAACACCTGGAAATCCTCTCCGAGATCGCAGAAATGCTCAGTGATACCGATTTACGGGAAAAACTCGCCACCAGCGCCAGTGCTGCTGAATTACACGCACTGATCACCGGCTGGCAGTCGGTTCAGCTGAATTAACCCGCTTTTGCTCCTGCCTTTGTCGCTGTGAAACCTACCGTTATCAGCGCCGACGTTTTGTTTGAAGCGTTTCGGGGCTCCCTGCGCTGGGAGTGGGTGGCTGGCCTGGGTGCCTCCGAGCGGCGTTTTGATGAGCTGGCGGTCCGTGCCGCCCGTTCCGGCGCTGATCTGGTGGGCTACCTTAACTACATTCACCCCTACCGTGTCCAGATTCTGGGCGAGCGCGAAGTGGCTTACCTGACCAATGCCACTGCTGAAGACTGCTCCCGACGGATTGCCCGCATCGTGACGCTGGAGCCGCCAGTGCTTGTGCTGGCAGACGGGCAGGTGGCACCAGAGGCGCTGCTGTCCATGTGTGAGCGAGCGCAGATTCCCATGTTTGCCACCACGGGCTCGTCGGCTTTTGTGATCGACGTGTTGCGCGCCTATTTGTCCAAACACTTTGCCGATCGCTGCACCATGCACGGTGTGTTCATGGACATTCTGGGCCTGGGTGTCATGATCACGGGTGAATCCGGGCTGGGCAAAAGTGAGCTGGGCCTGGAACTGATTTCGCGTGGCAATGGTCTGGTGGCCGACGATGCGGTCGACCTTTATCGCATCAACCAGGACACGATTGAAGGCCGGTGCCCCGAATTGCTGCTGAATCTGCTGGAGGTCAGAGGGATTGGTCTGCTGGATATTCGCTGCATTTTTGGTGAAACGGCTGTCCGGCGCAAAAAACGCCTGCAGTTGATCGTGCACCTGGTGCGGCGCGAAACCATGGAGCGCGATTACGAACGCATTCCCTACGAGCCGCTGACCCAGGACGTGCTGGACGTACCGGTGCGCAAGGTGGTGATCCAGGTGGTGGCGGGCCGCAATATTGCGGTGCTGGTGGAGGCCGCCGTACGCAACACCATTTTGCAAATTCGGGGTGTGGACACCTACAAGGAATTTGTCGAGCGCCACCGCAAGGCGATGAGCGAGGCCGGTTAACCGGGGCGGTGAGCGCAGTGCTCGCGCGTGCAGTGCGCGTACAGACTCAGGGCATGGTCGGCAATGTTGAATCCCTTGTCCTTGGCCACCGCCTGCTGGCGTTGTTCGATCTGCGCGTCGTAAAACTCTTCCACCCGGCCGCAGTCCAGGCACACCAGATGGTCATGGTGCTGACCTTCGTTGAGTTCGTAAACCGCTTTGCCGCTTTCAAAATGGCTGCGAGCCAGAATGTCAGCCTGCTCAAATTGAGCCAGCACGCGGTACACCGTGGCCAGACCCACATCGGAGCGTTCCTCCAGCAGCACTCGGAACACGTCCTCGGCGGTCATGTGCCGCTGGTGACCTTTCTGGAAGATCTCCAGGATTTTCAGCCGCGGCAAGGTTGCCTTGAGGCCGGTACTTTTGAGTTCATCAATCTTGGTCATGCAGGGTTTCCGGTTGCCGGTCTGGAGGCTGTTGCCCCGTTTTGCCGAGGGAACGGGTACCAGTACAATGCCAAGATCATATCGTTGCCGGCCTGTTCCATGTTTGATTCGATTGTTCGTTGTGTCTGGTTGAGTATGTTGGGCGCCACTTTGGCAGCGCTGTCTGCCTGTGGCACCGTGGACAGTGCCAGCAACCGGTTGGCCAGCATTGTCACGCCTTACAAGATCGATATTGTGCAAGGCAATTTTGTCTCGCGCGAGCAGGCTGAGGCCCTCAAGCCGGGCATGAGCCGTGGACAAGTGAAAAATATCCTCGGCACACCGTTGCTGGCGAGCGTGTTCCACGCCGACCGTTGGGACTACGTTTTCACCTTCAAACGCCAAGGGGTCGAGCCGCAGGCGCGCCGGGTCACGGTGTTCTTCAAGGACGAGGTGCTGGCCCGGGTCGAGGCGGATGAACTGCCCACCGAAGCCGAATTTGTGGCTTCGCTGGACTCTGGTCGCAAAGCCGGTGTTGTGCCGGTGCTGGAAATGTCGGAAGAAGCCCTCAAGGCGACTGCCAAACCGCCGCAGGCGGTCGAGAACAAGCCGGCACCCTCTGTACCTGCCAGCTATCCACCGCTTGAAGCGGCGACGCGTTAAGGTGGGTGACATGGCCGATTTAACCATCCACCATATCTGTATTGCTGGCGCCAGCGGGCGCATGGGGCATATGCTGGTCGAAGCCGTGAGCCAGGTCGATGATTGCCAGCTCAGTGGCGCGCTGGACGTGGCCGGCAGCCCGGCACTGGGATCTGACCCGGCGGCATTTTTGGGCCGCAGCAGCGGGGTGTCGATCACCGCCGACCTGCATCAGGGGTTGGCCCATGCGGATGCCCTGATTGATTTCACCCGCCCCGAAGGCACCTTGGCCCACCTCCAGGTCTGCCGTGAACTTGGTGTGAATGTGGTCATTGGGACCACCGGCTTCAGTGACGACCAGAAGGCCGAGATTGCGGCCATTGCGAAAGATATTGCCATTGTCATGGCACCCAACATGAGTGTGGGGGTGAACGTGACACTCAAGCTGCTTGAGATGGCGGCCAAGGCGCTGTCCACCGGTTATGACATCGAGATCATCGAAGCCCATCACCGCCACAAGGTGGATGCCCCTTCGGGCACTGCCCTCAAGATGGGTGAGGTGATTGCCGGAGCCTTGGGGCGCAACCTCAAGGACTGCGCCGTTTACGCCCGCGAAGGTGTGACCGGTGAACGTGAACCATCAAGCATCGGTTTTGCCACCATCCGGGGCGGTGATATCGTGGGTGACCATACCGTGCTGTTCGCCGGTACAGGTGAGCGGATCGAGATCAGCCACAAATCCTCCAGCCGGGTGAGTTATGCCCAGGGCAGCCTGCGCGCGGTGCGGTTCTTGCAGGGACGCAAGAGCGGCTTGTTTGACATGGCTGACGTGCTCAAGTTGAAATGAATCTGGCCCAGTTTTTCTGGCAAGGAGACGCCCTGGCGCGAGGGGTGGCCTTGTTGTTGTTGGCCATGTCGGTAGGCAGTTGGGTGGTGATTCTGTGGAAATCTTGGTTGCTGCACCGGGCCAGCCGCGACGTGGCACGCTGTATCGCCGCGTTCTGGCAGTCGACCAATGTGGATGACGCGGCGCAAAAGATCCAGGCCTTTGATCGTGAAGCCCTGGTCTTGCCGATGGTCATGGCGACCAACATCGAGGCCAGCGCCACCCTGGCTGGAGCCGGTGGTCGGCCGCAACAGTTGACCCGTGTGCTGCGCAATGCCCTGCACGCGGCACTGGCCAAGCTGCAGCACGGGCAGGTGCTGCTGGCCACGGTGGGGGCCACGGCGCCGTTTGTCGGGCTGTTGGGTACTGTTTGGGGGATTTACCACGCCCTGATCGGGATCGCCAGCGCTGGTCAGGTCACCATTGACAAAATTTCCGGCCCGGTGGGAGAGTCGCTCATCATGACCGCTGCCGGTCTGGCCGTGGCGATTCCGGCCGTGCTGGCCTACAACGTGCTGGGTCGTGCGGTGGCGCGTATCGAGGCCGATCTTGAAGGTTTTGCCCGCGATCTGCGTGAGTTGATGGGCAACGCGACCGCCCAGGTGTAAGGCAGGTGCTGTCCCATGTCTTTTGGCCGGCTTGACCGCACCACGGGCTCTCAGCCCATGAGCGACATCAACATGACCCCGCTCATTGATGTGATGCTGGTGCTGGTGGTCATTTTCATCATCACGGCACCGTTGTTGGCCAGTTCCATCAAGCTGGAATTGCCCAAAACCGGTGCCGCGAAGCCGGGCAACCTGCCCAAGTCGATCACGGTGGTGGTGGATGCGGCGGGACGTACCTTCGTCAAAGACCAGCCCGTCACGCTGGATGAACTGGCGCGGCAATTGGCTGCGGTGCAGCAGGTCAACCCCGAGACCGAGGTGCAGCTGCGTGCAGACCGGGGGGTGTCCTATGGCCGCATAGTTGAGGTCATGGGCGTGGCGCAACAGGTTGGGCTGAGCCGTATCGGGTTCGTTGCGGATGTCCCCGCGCGCAAACCCTAAAATCAGCCATTACACGCTGCGCATCGTCTGGTGCGCTTGATTGGCGGACTTCTTACTCATCTCACCATGGCATGGAGGCCTGCGGGCCACCCACATTGACCGTTATGCAAGACAAATACAACCACCTCGACGTCGAACCCGCAGCCCAAACCCATTGGCGCGCCCTGGATGCTTACCGCGTCACTGAAAACGCGACCGACAAACAAGGCAAGCCGAAGAAGAAGTTCTACGCCTGCTCCATGCTGCCCTACCCCAGCGGCAAGCTGCACATGGGCCATGTGCGCAACTACACCATCAACGACATGCTGACGCGCCAGCTGCGCATGCAGGGCTACAACGTGCTCATGCCCATGGGTTGGGATGCCTTTGGCCTGCCTGCTGAGAACGCAGCGCTGAAAAACGGCGTGCCACCGGCTAAGTGGACGTTTGAGAACATTGCCTACATGAAGGGCCAGATGCAGGCCATGGGCCTGGCCATCGACTGGAGCCGCGAAGTCGCCACCTGCACGCCCGAGTACTACAAGTGGAACCAGTGGCTGTTCCTGAAGATGCTGGAAAAAGGCATTGCCTACCGCAAGACCCAGGTGGTCAACTGGGACCCGGTGGACATGACCGTGCTGGCCAACGAGCAGGTGATCGACGGCAAAGGCTGGCGCACGGGTGCGGTGGTTGAGAAGCGTGAGATTCCAGGCTACTACCTGGCCATCACCCAGTACGCCGACGAGCTGCTGGCCAACGTCACTGGCGACAACATGCCCGGCTGGCCTGAGCGCGTCAAGCTGATGCAGGAGAACTGGATTGGCAAGTCTGAGGGCGTGCGCTTCGCCTTCACCCACGACATCAAGGCGGCCGACGGTGCGCTGATCGGTGACGGCAAGATGTACGTCTTCACCACCCGCGCCGACACCATCATGGGCGTGACCTTCTGTGCGGTGGCCGCTGAACACCCGCTGGCTGTGCACGCCGCCACCAGCAATCCGGTGCTGGCGGCCTTCATTGAAGAATGCAAAAAGGGCGGCACCACCGAGGCCGAACTGGCTTTGAAAGAAAAAGTCGGCATGCCCACCGGCTTGTTCGTCACGCATCCGCTGACCGGCAAGCAGGTCGAAGTCTGGGTCGGCAATTACGTGCTGATGAGTTATGGCGACGGCGCGGTGATGGGTGTGCCCGCGCATGACGAGCGCGACTTTGCCTTTGCCCTGAAATACCAGCTCCCGATCCTGCCCGTGGTGGCCGTCAAGGGGCAGACCTTTGATGACCAGGCCTGGCAAGACTGGTATGCAGACAAGCAAAACGGTGTCAGCATCAATTCCGGTGTGCTCGACGGCCTGGACCAAAAAGCCGCGGTCAACAAGGTGGCCGAACTGCTGGCCGCCAAGGGCCTGGGCGAGAAAAAAGTCACCTGGCGCCTGCGCGACTGGGGCGTGAGCCGCCAGCGCTACTGGGGCACCCCGATCCCGATCATCCATTGTGACGAGCACGGTGCAGTGCCGGTGCCCGAGAAAGACCTGCCGGTGGTGCTGCCGCAAGACTGCATCCCCGACGGTTCTGGCAACCCGCTGCACAAACACGAAGGCTTCCACGCCGGTGTCACCTGCCCGGTCTGTGGCAAGCCAGCCCGGCGCGAAACCGACACCATGGACACCTTCGTGGATTCATCCTGGTACTTCATGCGCTACTGCGATCCGACCAACTCAGAGAAGATGGTGGCCGAGGGTGCGGACTACTGGATGCCGATGGACCAGTACATCGGCGGCATCGAACACGCCATCCTGCACCTGTTGTACGCCCGCTTCTGGACCAAGGTGATGCGTGACCTCGGTCTCGTCAAGGTGGATGAGCCCTTCACCAAGCTGCTGACGCAAGGCATGGTGCTGAACCACATCTACAGCCGCCGCACCGACAAGGGCGGCAAAGACTACTTCTGGCCCAGCGATGTGGAGCACGTGTTGGACGACGCGGGCAAGGTGACTGGCGCGCGCCTGATCAAGGCCGTGGGTGATCTGCCGGTGGGCACGCCCATCGACTACGAAGGCGTGGGCACCATGTCCAAGTCCAAAAACAACGGTGTCGACCCGCAGGACCTGATCGAAAAATACGGTGCCGACACCGCACGCCTGTACACCATGTTCACCGCCCCGCCCGAGGCCACGCTGGAGTGGAACGACGCGGCGGTGGAGGGCAGCTACCGTTTCCTGCGGCGGGTGTGGAATTTTGGTGTCAAGCTGACTGCTATGGATTTGGAAGCTGCAAGTGCAATTGCTATGCGGGCTACAGGTCTAAAAGACATAGAGTTTGGCAAAGAGGCCAAAGCCCTGCGGCTGGAGATCCACAGCGTGCTCAAGCAAGTGGACTACGACTACCAGCGTATGCAGTACAACACCGTGGTCTCCGGCGCCATGAAAATGATCAATGCGCTGGAAGACTTCAAGGCCCTGGACAGTGCCGGTGCGGCGGTGGCGCTGATCGAAGGTTTTGGCATTTTGCTGCGCTGCCTGTACCCGGCCACCCCCCACATTACCCACGCCTTGTGGTCACAACTGGGCTACGCCGGTGTGCTGGGTGATTTGCTTGATGCACCTTGGCCGCAGGTTGATCCGGATGCCCTGGTCAAGGACGAAATCGAGTTGATGCTGCAGGTCAACGGCAAGTTGCGTGGCGCCATCGTGGTCAGTGCCGGGGCCGACAAGGCCACGATCGAGCAGGCCGCCATCCAGCACGAGATGGTTGTCAAGCTGGCCAACGGCGCTGCCCCCAAGAAAGTGATCGTGGTGCCGGGGCGGCTGGTCAATGTGGTGGTGTAAGCCATGTGGATGACACCCCGCCGTACC
>NZ_JAQTWM010000017.1:17766-51136 GCF_028689305.1 Rhodoferax sp.
TGAGCAACTGGTAAAGGTCTTTCGGATCGGCCAGTTGCGGAATCAGGGCCACGATCGCCCCCTGGTTCAAGGATTGGGCCTGGTCATGCAGGTAGCGCAGGGCCGAGAAGTCTTCCATGGCAAAACCCACCGAGTCGAACAGGGTGACCTGGGCCTCGTCATCGCGGCCGCTTTGCCGGTCGGCCAGCACTTCCCATAGTTCAGTCACGGCGAAGTCCGGCGGCATGTGTTGCAGGTCGCCTTCGAGGCGGGTCTGCGGCTCGAATTCCACAAACACTTTGGCGCGCTGCAACACGTCCGGGTGAATTTCGGTTTTGCCGGGGCAGTCGCCGCCCACACCGTTGATGTGCATGCCGGGCGCCAGCAGATCCGGGGTGATGATGGTGGCGTTGGTTTTGTCGGCGGTGATGGTGGTCACGATATCGGCACCGCGCACCGCCTCGGCCACACTGGTGCAAGTCGTCAGGCGGAGTTGGGTGGTATCCGGGTTGTTGGCCAGGTTGCGCAACAACTTGGCCGTGGCTTGCGGGTCGATGTCGTAGAGGCGAATCTCTTCAATCCCGAGCAGATGGTGAAACGCCAGCGCCTGGAATTCACTTTGTGCGCCATTGCCAATCAGCGCCATCACGCGGCTGTCCGGCCGGGCCAGCACACGCGCCGCCACAGCCGAGGTGGCAGCGGTGCGCAGGGCCGTGGTCAGGGTCAGTTCGCTGATCAGCAGCGGCAAACCGGTCGCCACATCGGCCAGCACGCCAAAAGCCATCACGGTGGACAGCCCCTGGGCGGTGTTTTTCGGGTGGCCATTGACGTATTTGAAGGTGTAGGTGTCGGCGTCGGCAATCGGCATCAGTTCGATCACGCCGTCGGCGGAGTGGCTGGCCACCCGCGGGGCTTTGTCAAAGTGCGGCCAGCGCAAAAAATCCTGCCGGATGTAGGCGGCCATGCCTTGTAAGGTGGTGGCCAGCCCCACGCGCCGGACCATGCCGGCCACATCGTGTGGGCTGAGAAACAGTGTCGGGTGATGGGGAGGGGTGGTGTTCATCGGGTCTCTCCGTAGGCCATGCCATGGTGTTGTTGATTTACCGGAGAGTTTGGCGGACTGTGTTGCCAATCACAATCGGCAACTATGTGCAAAAATCGTCAGATAATTGCCACTTTGACAATGTAAATTGCCGTAATGGATGAAACGGATCAACAACTGCTCTCGCTGCTGCGGCAAGATGCCCGGCTTTCCGTGGCGGCACTGGCCACCAGGTTGAAAGTGTCGCGTGGCACGGTGACCAACCGCATTCGCCGGCTGGAGGATCAGGGGGTGATTGTGGGCTACACCGTGCGCCTGCGCCCGGACGTGCAGCATGACCAGATCACCGCCTGGATGAGCATCGCGGTCGACGGCAACCAGACCCGGGCGGTGATTGCCAGCCTGCTGGGCGAGCCCGGTGTGGCCACGCTGCATGACACCAATGGCCGCTGGGATTTGTTGGCCGAGTTGCGGGCAGAAAGCCTGCAGGAACTGGCCAAGGTGCTGGAACGCATCCGCCTGCTCAAGGGCATCAGCAACACCGAAACCAGCATCCACCTGGAGACATTCCGATTGTCTTAGATGACGCCGTCACGACGCAGCTGTACCGTGGGCGTGAGTGATGCCTGCGGGGACGATGTCCCCGCGCCACCATCACGATCAGACGGCCAAAAGTTTGGCTTCGAAAGCGGCCTTGGTCGTTTGAAGTGATTCAGGCAGGTGATAGGACAACTGTTCAAAATGCGTTTCGTGCAGTTTGAACTCCTGTTCCCAGGCAGCCTTGTCGATGCTGGTGACCGCCTTGAATTGTTCGGTGGTGAAGGGTAAACCAGACCAGTTGATCTCTTCAAACAGGGGGGCAATGCCAAACATGGTGTCGCCACCCCGGGCTTTACCTTCCAGGCGGTCAATCATCCACTTCAGCACACGCATGTTGTCACCGTAGCCGGGCCAGACAAACTTGCCATCCGGCCCCTTGCGGAACCAGTTCACACAGAAGATCTTGGGCAGGGTGTGGCCCATGCTTTCGAGTTTGCGCTCCATGTCCAGCCAGTGCTGGAAGTAGTCACTCATGTTGTAACCGCAGAACGGCAACATGGCAAAGGGATCACGACGCACCACCCCCATCTGGCCGACCGCCGCAGCGGTGGTCTCTGAACCCATGGTGGCAGCCATGTAGACGCCTTCCATCCAGGTACGTGCCTCGGTGACCAGTGGCACAGTGGTGGAGCGGCGGCCACCGAAGATGAAGGCATCAATGGCGACGCCTTCCGGATCATTCCACTGTGGATCAAGTGCCGGGTTGTTTTCTGCCGCAACAGTAAAGCGCGAGTTCGGATGGGCCGCCTTGGCGCCGGTCTGTTTGGCAATCTCAGGTGTCCAGTCGTTGCCTTGCCAGTCCATCAGGTGTGCAGGTACGCCACCACCGTCCTGCTCCATGCCTTCCCACCACACGTCGCCATCATCGGTGAGGGCCACATTCGTGAAAATCACGTTTTTGTCCAGACTGGCCATGCAATTGGGGTTGGTGTGGAAGTTGGTGCCGGGCGCCACGCCAAAGTAACCCGCTTCGGGGTTGATGGCGTACATCTTGCCATCTGCGTGCGGTTTGATCCAGGCAATGTCATCGCCGATGGTGGTGACTTTCCAGCCCTCAAAGCCGCTTGGTGGCACCAACATGGAAAAGTTGGTCTTGCCGCAAGCGCTGGGGAAGGCTGCTGCCAAATGGTATTTTTGACCCTGCGGATTGGTGACCCCCAGGATCAGCATATGTTCCGCCAGCCAGCCTTGATCACGCCCCATCGTGGAGGCAATGCGCAACGCAAAACATTTTTTGCCAAGCAGGGCGTTGCCGCCGTAACCGGAGCCGTGGCTCCAGATTTCCTGGGTCTCCGGGAAGTGGACAATGTACTTGACCTTGTTACAAGGCCATGTCACGTCAGCCTGGCCCGGCTCCAGGGGGGCTCCGACGGTGTGCATGCAGGGCACAAAATGTCCATCCTCACCCAGCACGTCGTAAACCGCCTTTCCCATGCGGGTCATGATTTTCTGATTGACAACCACGTAAGGGCTGTCGGTGAGTTCGATGCCGATGTGTGAGATATGCGATCCCAGCGGTCCCATGCTGAAGGGCACCACATACATGACACGGCCCCTCATGCAGCCGTCAAACAGCGGATGCAATGTGGCGCGCATCTCGGCGGGGGCCATCCAGTTGTTGGTTGGACCGGCGTCTTCCTTTCGCTCGGAGCAGATGAAGGTACGGTCTTCCACGCGAGCCACGTCGCTGGGGTCGGAACAGGCCAGAAAACTGTTGGGTCGTTTGGCTGGATTGAGTTTCTTGAAGGTGCCCGCATCGACCAGCAACTGGCACAGACGGGCGTACTCCTGGTCAGAGCCATCACACCAATAAATGCTGTCAGGTTGGGTCAGTGCTGCCATCTGATGCACCCAAGCGATCAGCTGGGGATGTTTAACGTAACTTGGAATCGTTGATATCTGGCTTTGCATCACGAGTGTGTCCCTCAGTTGATAATGGATGGATTCATTGGTTGGATCAGTCATTACTTCCAGGTGTCGAATGGATGACACAAACACCCTTAGTCCCAAGCCAATTTCAGGCATCTTACCTGTGTTACCTGACGGTTACACGAGGGTGCCCGGATGGCGCGTCGCACAGGCTGGACTCACCAGCCGAGCAAGCCACAGGCGCTCAGGTGCGCGCGCATCCGTCCGATCTTCTTGCCAGTGCCAGATTCCGCATTGCCCGACCTTATGCAACTCAGTCTCAACCAGCTCCAGCCGCACCTCAACAAAGGCCTGAAAAGCCTCTACACCCTGCATGGTGACGAGCCCCTGCTGATCCAGGAGGCCCTGGATGCCATCCGCGCCACGGCCCGCGGGCTCGGGTTTACCGAACGGGTGTCCTACACGGTAGCGGGCGCGCACTTTGACTGGAGCGAGGTGCTGGCGGCCTGCGGGTCCATGAGCCTGTTTGCCGACAAGCAGATGGTGGAGCTGCGCATCCCCAGCGGCAAGCCCGGCAAGGACGGCAGCACCGCACTGCAGCAGCTGGCTGAGCAGGCCCATGGCAACGACACCACCTTGACCCTGGTGATCCTGCCGCGGCTGGACAAAATGACCAAATCCAGCGCCTGGTTTGCTGCGCTGGAGCGTGGCGTCACGCTGGCAGTCGAGCCGGTGGAGCGCGCTGCCCTGCCGCAGTGGATCGCCCAACGTCTGGCCAGCCAGGGGCAACGGGTGGTGGCTGGTGAAGAGGGGCAGCGCACGCTGCAGTTTTTTGCCGATCGGGTGGAGGGCAACCTGCTGGCGGCCCACCAGGAGATCCAGAAACTGGCCCTGTTGCATCCGGCCGGGGAACTCGGCTTTGACCAGATCGAAGCCGCTGTGCTCAACGTCGCCCGCTACGACGTGTTCAAGCTCAGCGAGGCGGTGCTGGCCGGACAGGTCGCGCGGGTGCAGCGTATGCTGGACGGTCTGCAGGCCGAAGGTGAGGCTGAAGTGCTGGTGCATTACACGCTGGCGGAGGACATTCGTGCGCTCAAACGTGTCAAGGACGCCATGGGGCAGGGCAAACCATTGCCGATGGCGCTACGCGAACAGCGGGTCTGGGGCAACAAGGAGCGTCTGTTTGAACGTGTCCTGCCGCGCCTGAGCGAGACGGACCTGACCCAGTTGCTGCACCATGCCCATCTGGTCGACGGTATCGTCAAAGGGCTGAAAGTGCCGGACTGGCCCACCGATGCCTGGCAGGCGCTGGGGCGGTTGGCGGTGATGTTGTGTGCCCGGTGTGTGGCCGGGCCCGCCAAGACCGCTATGGCCAACCGACCGGCCTAGCGGGGTTGTGCCGGTGTTGCAGTAGCATGACTGAATGAATCAGTGAAAGGAAGGCAATCCATGGCAGCTTCTGACAACTCCCCCCACTTGCCCAACTGGCCGCTGGCGCGGGGCCTGGCTGCGGTCCTCGCCGTGCTGGGCTGCGCAGAGACACTGGCCGGTGACTTGGCGGCCAATACCCGAGCCACCTTGGCCGTGCTGGAAACCACCGACCTGCACACCAACGTGCTGAGTTACGACTACTTCAAGCTGGCCGAGGACAAGTCGCTCGGGTTTGAGCGGGTGGCCACGCTGATCAAGGCAGCTCGGGCCGAGTTTCCCAACCATGTGCTGCTGGACAATGGTGATGCCATCCAGGGGACGGCGCTGGCGGACTACCAGGCGCTGGTCAAGCCGCTGGCCTGTGATGAGACACTGGCCATGTACAAGGTCATGAACCAGGCCGGTTATGACGGCGCGGGCATTGGCAACCACGAATTCAACTACGGACTGGCCTACCTGAACCAGATCACGGGTAGCCGTTTTGATGTGGATGGAGTCGAGGTCGGAGCCAAACCCTGTGCCGGCCCCAATTTCCCGCTGGTGCTGGCCAATGTGTACAGCGCCAAGACCCGGGCGCCGCTGTTTGCGCCGTACCGGATCATCAGCAAGACCATCAGCGCCACCACGCCTGATGGTCGCAGTGTGAGCGTTCCGCTGAGGATTGGCATCATCGGTTTTGCGCCAACCGCCATCCTGGCCTGGGACAAACGCTGGCTCGATGGCAAGGTCTATGTGGAAGGTGCGGTGGAAGCGGCGCGCCAATATGTGCCCGAAATGCGTCGCCAGGGGGCTGATCTGGTGGTGGCACTGGCGCATGGGGGCATCGACAGCGTCAACTACGCCCCGGCGATGGAAAGCCCCAATGCGCACCTGGCGCAGGTACCGGGTATTGACGCCATGCTGATGGGCCACACCCACCAGGTGTTTCCCGATGCGGCCAGCAAGGTCGCGGCGTTCAGTCAGGCCGGGGTCGACAAGGTCAAAGGCACGGTCAACGGTACGCCCGCGGTGATGGCCAGCTACTGGGGCAAACACCTGGGCGTGATCCAGCTGCAACTCGTCTACAACGGCCAGCAGTGGACGGTGGACCGCAGTGCCACCCAGGTGCAGGCTCGTCCGATCCAGAACGCCGACAAAACCTATGTGGCGGCAGACCCGAGCGTGGCCGCGGCCGTTGCCGCCGAGCATGCGGCCACCATCGCCTATGTCAAAACGCCGATTGGCAGCACCAACTTTCGCCTGAGTAGCTACTTTGCCGACGTGGGTGACGTGTCAGCCATCGAGATCGTGAACCAGGCACAAGCCCAATACGTGGCCGACTATGTGGCGGCCAATCTGCCGCAGTATGCGCAGCTGCCAGTGTTGTCGGTGAGTGCGCCGTTCAAGAGTGGTTTTGCCGGTGGCCGTGACTTCACCGATGTGGCGCTGGGTGACGTGGCCATCAACAACGCGGCTGACCTGTACCTCTACCCCAATACCGTGCATGCCGTGCGAGTGCAGGGCCGTGACATCCAGAACTGGCTGGAGACGGCAGCCAGGCGTTTCAACCAGATTGACCCGGCCAAGTCCACCGACCAGCTGCTGATCAGCACCTTTCCCGGCTACAACTTTGACGTGTTCAGCTCGCCCGACATCCGCTACGAGATCGACGTGACCCAGCCGCTGGGCAGCCGCATCAAACACCTGAGTTACAAAGGTGCGGCCATTGACCCGCAGGCCTATTTCATCATCGCCACCAACAACTACCGCGCCAGCGGCGGCGGCAGTTTTCCAGGGCTGGATGGCAGCAAGACCATCTACGCCTCACCCGACGCCAATCGCGATGTGCTGATCAACCACATCAAGGCCACCAAGACCCTGACGCTGGCCAAGAACGGCTCAGACCGAAGCTGGCGTTTTACCAAGGTGGCGACGGCCGGGCGGGTGATCTTCAAGTCCGCACCCGGCCAATTGGCACTGGCCACCGCCGTGGGGCTGGACAACATCACTGCCATCAACAACGACGATGGCAGTGGCAAAGCCCTGGCGGACTACGCGATTGACCTGTCCAGGTGAAGCGTGCCCCCAACCAGGTGCGGGGCCGGTGCGCGGATCACGGGTTGTAGCGCTGCTGGCGCATCCACTTGGTGGCGATCCATTTCTCGCCAGCCACCACCGGCACGCCGCTGTGTAAGGACAGCGGGTCCACCTGCCCCAGGCTGTTGCAGTATTCAAAATAGGCGGCTGAGCCCTTTTTGGGGGTGACCGACAGCTGCACCGATGGAAAGGTGGTTTCGCCGCCTTCCTGCACATCGTTGAGGTACATCACCAGGGTGCTGACGCGCTGGCCGCCCTTGGCCAGATGGGGCAGGCTGCCTGGGTCCTCGGGCGGGAAGTAGTCAAAGTGGGCCTTGTATTCGGCGCCGACGGGATAGTGCAGGATCTGGATGCCTTCGCCATTCTCCACCGGCCAGTGCATCAGCTCGGCAATACGGCGGTCCAGCCGGGTGATGAAATCGTTCTCGTTGAGGTAAAAAAACGTGCCATAACTGCTGCGCGCATCAATCACTTTTTCCTGGCCGCTGGCCGGGTCCACAATGGCCGAGCGTTTGAGCTTGAGCCGCGCCAGCTCGACCAGCTGGTCACATTCGTCCGGTGACATGAAGTCGTCCAGCACCGCGATCACCGGCCGGGCCAGACGCATGGTGACATGGACATCACGATCCTGGGTGTGGATCACATTGCCACTCTGGGGCAGGCGGGGGGACTCATAAACATAGGCCTGCGGCGTGGGCGGTGTCGCGGGCGTGACGCCGGCTGTGCCCCGGGTCAGCGCCTGCTGGAGCTCAGCGGTGGCCAGTGATGGGGAGATGCCTGTTTCGACCATGGTGTCCAGCAGCGAGGCCTGGCTGCAACCACGCGCCAGGTTTTCGTCCAGCCAGGCGCGCCATTGTGGCGACAAAGCGCTAGGGTTGTTCATCAAAATCCTCCTGTCGACAGTTTACGCGTTGACCGTGGCACGGCCCGCCATGGGCCTGGGGGCGGGTATTCCCTTGGTCGTGCCAAAATGCCTGGATGAATGCTCTTAACCTCACTGACTACACCCACACCCTGGGTTTACAGGCAAAACAGGCCTCAGCCCGGATGGCCAAAGCGCCGGCAGCTATCAAAAACGCAGCGCTCAAGCGACTGGCCGATCTGCTGCGCGCCAATGTGGCGGCGTTGCAGGTCGACAATGCCAAAGACATTGAACGCGCCGTGGCCGCAGGACTGGCCGCACCGATGGTGGACCGGCTCAAGCTCACACCCAAAGTGATCGAGACCTGCGCCCAGGGCTGCGAACAACTGGCGGCCATGGCTGATGTGATTGGCGAAATCATCGGCATGAAAGAGCAGCCCAGCGGCATCCGCGTGGGCCAGATGCGTGTGCCCATTGGGGTCTTCGGCATGATTTTCGAGAGCCGTCCGAACGTGACGATCGAGGCCGCCAGCCTGTCCATCAAGAGTGGCAATGCCTGCATCCTGCGTGGCGGCTCCGAAGCGATTGACTCCAACAAGGCGCTGGCCAGACTGGTGCAGCAGGCGCTGGTTGACAGCGGTTTGCCCGAGCATGCGGTGCAGCTGGTGCAAACCACCGACCGCGAGGTGGTGGGCCAATTGATCGCCATGCCGCAGTTTGTGGATGTGATCATCCCGCGCGGCGGCAAGGGGTTGATCGAGCGCATCAGCCGCGAGGCTAAGGTGCCGGTCATCAAACACCTGGACGGCAACTGCCACACCTATGTGGATGACCCGTGCGACATCGCGATGGCGGTCAAGGTGGCCGACAACGCCAAAACCAGCAAATACAGCCCGTGCAACGCCACCGAAAGCCTGCTGGTGGCGCGTGGTGTGGCGCCAGAGTTTTTGCCCCGAATCGGCCAGATTTACGCCGACAAGGGGGTGGAGATGCGCTGCGACGCCGAGGCCCTGGCCTTGTTGCAGACTTATCAGGAAAACAGGCCACCAGCCCAGGTAAATAAAGCGGATTCAGCTATAAATAATGCAGCAAATCACGGGGCGGCCGCTGACCTCAAGCTGGTGCTGGCTCAGGCGTCGGACTGGTTTGAGGAATACCTGGCGCCGATCATCAGCATCAAGATCGTGGCCGGGGTGGACGAGGCCATCACCCACATCAACCAGTACAGCAGCCACCACACCGATGCCATCCTGACGCGCGACCACATGCACGCCCAGGCGTTCCTGCGCGAGGTGGATTCGGCCAGCGTCATGGTCAATACCAGCACGCGTTTTGCCGACGGGTTTGAGTACGGCCTGGGGGCCGAAATCGGCATCAGCACCGATAAGTTCCACGCCCGCGGTCCGGTGGGGATCGAAGGACTGACCTCGCTGAAATATGTGGTGCTCGGCCAGGGTGAAGTGCGTGCCTGAATTTCCCCTGAGGGAGCGCCATGAAAGCGGGTTTTCCTCCCCAAGAGGCACGTGGCCGCCAGGCTGCGGCCGGCTGGGGCGGCTGGCCGCCACGTCCTAGAATCAAAGCCACTACTTCGCAAGGGTTACCATGGTTCCGCACCTTATCACTGCCCTGACGGGGCCCATCAACGAGCTGGAGCAGCGTGTGCTGGATTCCATGCCGGCCATCGAGCGCTGGTTCCGGCTGGAATGGATGGAGCACACCCCGCCGTTTTACAGCTCGGTGGACATCCGCAACGCCGGCTTCAAGCTGTCTCCGGTGGACACCAATCTGTACCCGTCCGGCTGGAACAACCTGACCCCCGAAATGCTTCCGCTGGCGGTGCAGGCCGCCATGGCTGCCATCGAAAAAATCTGCCCGGAAGCGCGCAATCTGCTGGTGATCCCGGAGAACGGCAAACACAGCAGTTTTTACCTGGCCAATCTGGCCCAGTTGCAGCACATCTTCAACATGGCCGGCCTGAATGTGCGCCTGGGCTCGATTGACCCTGCCGTCAAGAAGACCACCACGGTTGAACTGCACAACGGTGACCACGTGACCCTGGAGCCGGTCATTCGGGGCAAGCGCCGCCTGGGTCTGAAGGATTTTGACCCCTGCACCATCTTGCTCAACAACGATCTGAGTGCGGGCGTGCCCGGCATTCTGGAAGAGATTTACGAGCAGTACCTGATGCCGCCGTTACACGCTGGCTGGCCGACCCGGCGCAAGAGCATTCATTTCAAATGTTATGAAGAGGTGGCCAAGCGGCTGGGCAAACTGATGGGGGTGGACCCCTGGCTGATCAATCCGCTGTTTGACAAATGTGAGGATGTCAATCTGGGGCAGGACCAGGGCATGGATTGCCTGAACAGCCAGGTGGACGCGGTGTTGACCCGGGTGCGGCGCAAATACAAGGAATACGGCATCAAGGAAAAGCCGTTTGTGGTGGTCAAGGCAGACCATGGCACGCATGAACTGGGCATCGTCACCGTGCGTGATGCCAAGGACATGCAGGCCCTGTGTGACCGGGTCCAAACCCTGACCAAGGGCCGCAAGTCACCGGTCCTGCCGCATGATTTCCTGGTGCAGGAAGGTGTGTTGACGCAGGAGCGGGTCAACGACGCCGTGGCCGAGCCGGTGATCTACACCATGGACCGTTATGTGGTGGGGGGCTTTTACCGGGTCCATGCCGGACGCGGCGTGGATGAAAACCTCAACGCACCGGGCTCTGACTATGTGCCGCTGGCTTTTGAGCACAGCGCCCAGTTGCCCCAGCCGGGCGTGAAGCCCGGTGCCAGTGTGCCCAACCGGTTTTACATGTACGGCGTGGTGGGGCGGCTGGCCATGCTGGCGGCCAGTTACGAGCTGGAGGCCACCGATCCGGAGGCCGAGAGCTACGATTAAGCCGGCAGCCGGCCGGTGGCAGCTGCTTTCTGACGCAAAATAGCGTTCCCTCATGACATGGAGTCCGGCCCGCAGGATGGCCGGGTGACTGCTTGGCAACCTCTCAAACGTCTCTGCGTGCGCTCACACTGGGCGCCATCGGTGTGGTGTACGGCGACATTGGCACCAGCGTGCTGTATGCTGTCAAAGAGGTCTTTGGCTCAGGCCATGTGCCGTTTACCCATGACAATGTGCTGGGTATCCTGTCCATCTTTTTCTGGACACTCACCGTCATCATTTCGCTCAAATACGTCTCCTTGGTGCTGCGTGCCGATAACAATGGCGAGGGGGGGCTGGTGGCCATGCTGGCGCTGGCTTCGCAGTCGGTCAAGGACAAACCCGCCTTGCGCAAGGGGCTGCTGCTGGTCGGTATTTTTGGGACCTGCCTGTTTTATGGCGACGGGGTGATCACGCCGGCGATCTCGGTGCTGTCGGCGGTGGAGGGGTTGGAGGTGGTCTCGCCAGCCTTCAAGAAGGCGGTGATTCCGCTCACCTTGGTGATCCTGTTTGGCCTGTTTGCGGTGCAAAAGCGCGGTACGGCGGACATCGGCAGGTTTTTCGGTCCGATCACTCTGATGTGGTTTGCGGCGATTGCCGTGCTGGGGGTGTCGCATATTGTGCACACCCCTGAGGTGTTGTGGGCGTTGAGCCCCCACTACGCCCTGGGCTTCATGTGGGCCAATCCGGGGACGACCTTCATCATCTTGGGCGCGGTGGTGTTGTGCGTGACCGGTGGTGAAGCGCTGTATGCCGACATGGGGCATTTCGGCAAGAAGCCGATCCGGCTGGCCTGGTTCTGTGTGGTGATGCCGGCCCTCACGCTCAACTACTTTGGCCAGGGCGCGCTGTTGCTGGCCAACCCGGCGGCGGTGAAAAATCCATTTTTCATGATGACACCAGGCTGGGCGCTGTTGCCGCTGGTCGGGTTGGCTACGCTGGCCACCGTGATTGCTTCACAGGCGCTGATCACCGGTGCCTTTTCGGTGACCAAACAGGTGATTCAGCTGGGTTATTTGCCACGGTTCCAGATCTGGCACACCAGCGTCAAGGAAACCGGCCAGATCTTCATGCCCTTTGTGAACTGGGGTCTGTTTGTGGCCATTGTGCTGGCGGTCATGTTGTTCAAGTCATCAAGCAACCTGGCGGCGGCCTACGGCATTGCCGTGACGCTGGACATGCTGATCACCACCGTGCTGACGTTTTTCGTGATCCGTTACGCCTGGCGTTATCCCTTGGCCCTGTGCCTGGGGGCGACGGGCACTTTCTTCTTGGTGGACCTGGCGTTTTTTACCTCCAATCTGATCAAGCTGGTGGACGGAGGCTGGTTCCCGCTGCTGATCGCTGGTGGTGTGTTTACCCTGATGCTGACCTGGAAAGACGGGCGGCGCCTGATGAACGCCAAGCTCAAGGCTGAGGCGATTGACCTCAACAGTTTTTTGGAAGCGGTGTTCATCAGCCCGCCAGTGCGGGTGGCGGGCACTGCGGTTTTCCTGACCGCCGAACCTGGCACCGTGCCCAATGCCATGCTGCATAACCTCAAGCACAACAAGGTGCTGCACGACATCAATTTGTTTGTCACGGTGCGCAACCATGAGGTGCCCTGGATTGGCATGGACAAGCGCCTGAGCATTGAGTCGTTGGGGCATGATTGCTGGCAGGTGGTGGTCAACTATGGCTTCAAGAACGACCCGGATTTGCCCAAGGCCTTGCAGCAGATGAAGGGGCGTGGCTGCGAGCTCGACGCCATGACCACCAGTTATTTCCTGTCCCGCGACTCCGTGGTGCCCACCTTGGGCAGTGGCATGGCCCAGTGGCGCGAAAAACTCTTCGCCCAGATGCACCTCAACGCCAGCGGTGCCGCCGATTTCCTGAACCTGCCGAGCAACTCGGTGGTGGAGTTGGGTAGCAAGATCGAAATCTGAGGCGTTGCGGCTGCGCGGACGCCCATTCCGCCAGCGCCTCGTGTCTGGGGTGGGTGCGGCAGATGGCGGCTTGTCTTTTTTCAAATCTCAAATGGATATGTTCGTCTATGGGGAACACCCTAGTATTGGGTAAATTTTGCTCAAAACCTCCTGAAAATGGATCGAGCCTTCTTATTTCGAGATGCCTCCAATCTCTTTTTTGATCTTTCTTTGATGTAGATCAAACGCTCTAATCAGGGCTGGCATGTCACCCGCAGCTTGACAAGACATCACGAGGAGAGGTGGGTGTGCCAAAAAGTCGTTGACGGGGTTGGGGTGACCATATCAGCCCCGGCATCCAAAACAGCGTTGTTGCCATGTTGCCGGCCATCCATGTGATCTGTGCAGCTTCAAGCTCAACGTCCTCCGATTATTTGAAACTGCATGCGAGGTAAGAAATGGTTAGCGATAAGGTCAATGATTTTTTGCGTGGTGACTTCAGCAAGTCTCCTTATGTTCAGCGTGCGCACGATTTGTTGCCAGTGCTCAAGGCGCGCGGCAAGGCGCAGTGGCAGGTTCCGCGGGTGTTTGATGAAACCATCGCGGATTTACAGGATGCCGGTTTTTTCCAGATGTTGCAGCCGCGCCGCTGGGGTGGTGGTGAAACGACGCCGATTGAATCGTTTGAGGTGGCTTCCATCCTGGCCCAGGCCGATGCTTCTGTCGCCTGGGTTCTGGGGGTTGTGGGTATCCATGCTTATCACCTGGCGTTTTTTGATGACCGGGCCCAAGAGGAAGTCTGGGGAGAAAACACCAAAACCCTGATCAGTTCGCCTTACATGCCCGGCAAGGCGGTTCGTGTGCCGGGCGGGTTTCGTCTGACGGGGCGTTATTCATTTTCGAGTGGTGGGGAGCATTGCGCCTGGACCTTTCTGGGGGCCAACGTCGAGGGTGAGGAGAACTCGGGTGCAGCCAAGATGTCGGGCTTACCAACTTACACCTTCCTGCTGCCGCGTGCCGACTATGACATCGTGCCGAATTGGAGCGTCCACGGATTGCGCGCCACCGGTAGCAACGACATCGTTGTGAAGGACATGTTTGTGCCTGAATACCGGACCCTGAAATGGGAGCAGGTGCTGACCGGCAGCGCCCCCGGTCTGGAAAAAAACGACGGTTTGCTCTACCGCCTGCCGTTCTTCCAGATTTTCTCGCGGGCGACCCAAGCGCCCAGCGCTCTGGGGGCGCTCAAGGGCATGGTGCAAGCTTTTGTCGATTTCAATGCGGGCAAGGTGTCGCGCCACGGTATTCATATGGGGCAAAACCAGGCCGCCACACTGGTGGTCGCAGAGAGTCTGTCGCATATTGAAGAGATGAAGAGCCAGGTCTACAAGAATTACGCCCGGGTGATTGCTGAGGTCGAGGGGGGGCCGATGGTTTCGATGGATGACCGGCGGATGTTCCGTTTTCAGAGTTCACAGATTCCACCGCGCTGCGCGCTGCACGCGAACAACATCTATCGTCTGACCGGTGGGAGCGCGATCTACGAAAGCAACGAATTCGGCCGTTACCTGAATGACCTGATGGCCATTCAGACCCATCAGCTCAATAACTACCAGACGCACGCCACTGCCTGGGCCGGAACCCTGTTGGGCGACGAGAACGCCGCAAAGAACTACCACGCTTGAAAACGGCAAAGACCGCTGTTCAGTCATCACCATTACTATTACCAGGAGACATTCATGCAAGTTACCAAACGACAGACATGCGCCTTGTTGGCCGGCGCACTGTTTTTTGCCAGCCAGGCGGCGCTGGCACAGGGGGCCAGTTATCCCAGTCATCCGATCCGTTTGATCGTGCCCTACGCCGCAGGCGGGGGCACGGACATCCTGGCACGGCAACTGGCCAAAAAAACCGGCGATTACCTTGGCCAGACCATCATTATTGACAACAAGCCGGGTGCCGGAACCGTGTTGGGTGCCAGTGAGGCCGCCAAGGCAGCACCGGATGGCTATACCCTGCTGTGGGGTGACAACGCGACCTTTGCACTGAATCCCCACACCTACAAGAAGTTGCCCTATGACCCGTTGAGCAGTTTTTCCCCGGTGACATTGACCGTCAGAGGCTCTCTGGTGCTGATGGTTTCCCCTGCCCTTGGGGTCAAAAATGTCAATGAACTGATCACCTACGCCAAGAGCCACCCAGGCAAGCTGTCGTATGGGACGCCTGGCAGTGGCACGCCCCACCATCTGGCGATGGAAGCCTTCAAGTTGAGCGCAGGCGGGATTGCCCTGCAGCATATCCCGTACAAGGGTGAGGCGCCCGCGCTGCAGGACCTGATCGGGGGCAGTGTTCAGGTCATGTTTGCTGGCGCACGGATCGCCAAGCCCCAGGCTGACAGTGGTAAGGTTTCTGTCATTGCGGTGGCCGGCGCCAAGCGTAATCCGGCCATGCCGAATGTGCCAACAGTGGCTGAGGGTGGGCTGAAAGGGTATGCCTCTGAATATTGGCATGGCATCGTGGCACCTGCCAAAACATCGCCTGAGATCATCGCCAGGCTCAATACGGCTTTTGTCAAGGCGCTGAACGCACCGGAGTTGGCGGCATGGATGGCCAACGCCGGTTCGGGGGCTGAGTGGACCGGCAGCACCCCTGCAGAGATGCAGGCGCACATCGGCAGGGAACTGAAAAGCTCGGGCGAACTCGTGAAAAGTATTGGCCTGAGCATGGACTGAGGTGGCAACACGTTGTCCCGTCTCCAACCTTCTTGATGCGAAAGAGTCATTTATGAGTGTGAAAGTTCGTGCCGCACACACGGCGCGTTATGACGGCACAAGCGTGCCAACCCGCCAGGACAAAGATGAGACCCGGCACTGGGTGACGCGGGCGGCCAACTTCGTTGTGGTGGCAACCCAGGCGGTTGCCGGAACGACGCTGCAGCGTACCAGCGCGCAGCAGGTGGACGAGTACATGGTGCTGTTGCCCGAAGATGTTGCAGGGCAATTTGAAGCCGGCGGCGAGGTGATCCTGTCGCCAGGGGACAGCTTGACGATTGTTCCACCCGGAGACAGTTCCGTCACCGTGCCGCAAGGCGGTTGGGTGTACCGCGTGTTCAGTCAGCTGGCGCTGGATCTGCTGGCACAGGCGGACAATGCCAGCCAGTACGCCGATGGCGCGCCCGATGTGGCGCCGCTGACCAGTTGGCCAGCGCCGGTGGGCGGGTATCGCCTGCGTCACTACGCGCTGGCGGACCACGTGCGCAGCGACACCACGATGCGGTTGTTTCGCAGCTGCAATCTGATGGTCAACATCTTTCTGCCGAGCAAGGCACCGCGTGATGTGCGCAAGATGACGCCGCATTCGCACACCGACTTCGAGCAAGGTTCGCTGGCTGTGCGCGGTCGCTACATTCACCATCTGCGTTACCCGTGGACACCAGATCTGACGACCTGGCGTGAGGACGAACATGGTGAAGTGGGGTCACCTTCGTTGTTGGTGGTGCCACCGAAGGTGATTCACACCTCGCAAGCCATTGGCACCGCCGGCATGCGGCTGGTGGACATCTTTGCGCCGCCGCGTGACGATTTTTCGCTCAAACCCGGTTTGGTGTGCAACGCCGCAGAGTACCCGTTGCCCGAGCGCCTGCAAGGCGTGGCCGGACCGGTCAGCGCGGCTTGATCAGGGACAATCACATGGCCAATTTTTTGCAGACACTGGCTCAACCTGGCAGCTGCCAGTTGGGTACCTGGGTCAAACTCGGCACGCTGGAGACACTGGAGGCGTTGGCGCTGGCAGGATTTGATTTTGTCGTGATCGACATGGAGCACGCGCCGCATACGTATGAGACAGCCTATCGCTGCATCGTTGGGGCGCAAGGTTTTGGCATGAGAGCACTGGTCCGCCTGCCGGACTCGAACGGAACCGATGTGCAACGCATTCTCGACAGCGGTGCCGACGGCGTACTGGTGCCGCGCGTGCGTTGCGCTGAAGAGGCCCGGCAGGTCATGGATGGCATGATTTTCAGCCCCAGGGGGTCACGCGGGTTGGGCATCACTTCCCGTGCCGGGCATTGGGGACTGAAGACCACGGCGCAATATGTGGAACACGGCAATACCGCCGTATTCCGAGGGGTGCAACTGGAAGAGGTGGAAGCCCTGCGTCAGGCCGACCAGATCATGGGCGTCGAAGGCGTCAATGCCGTGTTTGTCGGCGCGGGTGATCTGGCCCTGTCTTCTGGGAAGCCGGCCAATCATCCTGATAACGCTGCCTTGATTGACCAACTGCTCACAACGGCACGGCAACTGGGCCTGCCTTGCGGGACCGCCGTAGGCGACGCTGCCATGGCCCGCCAGGCGCGTGAGCGGGGTTTCAACTATGTGATGGTGAGCAACGACTTGTCGTTGTTTGCCAAGGCCGCTGCTGAACTGGTGCGTGGTCTCAAGAACTGAGTCGCAGGAGTATCCATGACACAAGATTCGATTCTGGGCCCGACCGTGCCTTTGCGCGGCATGTGCCTGCTGACCCCTGAGCGCGCGCGGCGTGGCTTTCGGCTCAACACCTTTCTGACCGGCATGCGTGCGCCCGCGCAGCGAGCCGCCTTTGTGGCTGACCCCGAGCGCTGCATGGCTGACTTTGGTTTGAACGAGCAGGAACGCACCATGGTGCGCGAGCGCGATTACAGCGCCTTGCTGGACTATGGCGCCTCCAATGTCGCCATCGGCAAAGCCAGCGGTGCCCTGGGGGTGACCCTGTTGGAGCGGGGTGCTAAGTGCCGTAACCAGTCGGTCGAGGACTTTCTGGCAGAGCGTAAAGCAGCAAACAAAGGACAACCATGGGAGTTTTGATTGGAGGTATTGGCTCATCACACGCGCCATCCATTTCACACGCGTTTGATGCCGGGCATCAGGATCGGCCGGAATGGAAACCGTTTTTTGCGGCCTATGCGCCAGTGAAACAGTGGCTGGTGGATCAACGTGTGGACACCCTGGTGGTGTTTTATAACGACCATCTCAACCATTTTCAGTTTGGTGCTTACCCGACGTTTTCCCTGGGTGTGGCGGAGTCCATGCCGGTGGCCGATGAGGGGGCTGGGCCACGCGCCTTTGCGCCGGTGCCCGGAGATGCTGACCTGGGATGGCACTTGGCGACCAGCTTGGTGCGTGACGAGTTTGACCCCACCATTTGCCAGGAAATGGCGTTGGATCACGGCATCATGTCGGTGTTGCCCCTGCTGGTGACCCTCCCCTGGTCGATCAAAGTCGTGCCCATCAACATCAATGTGCTGCGTGAGCCGTTACCCACACCTGCGCGTTGTTATCGCCTGGGGCAAAGCGTTGGCAAGGCCATTGGCAACTTTGGCCAGGACACCCGGGTGGTGGTGATGTCCACTGGTGGGCTATCGCACCAGCTTCATGGATTGGATTGTGGTTTCACCAACCCCGAATGGGACAACCGTTTCATGGATCTGCTGGAGCACCAGCCCGAGGTTTTGAGTCAGGCCAGCCACGCGGACTTCATCCACCGTGGCGGCGTCGAGTCGGTCGAGATGATGATCTGGCTGGCCATGCGGGGTGCCCTGGGCCATTGCGACAAGCCGTTTAAACGGATTCAACGCCATTATTGGGCGCCGATGATGACCGGTTACGGCTTGCTGGCGCTCGAAGTGCCCAGCTGATGTCACGGCGGCTTACGTCTTTCAAAGTATCCAGAGCAAGGGGATTTCCATGCGTCGAAGTATTGATATCGAAGGTTTTTCGCACGGCACCAACCCGGTGCCGGCGGCCAGTGTGATCGGGCGCACCCTGATGACAGGGGCAATCTTTGGCACGGTGCGCGAAACCGGCAAGGTGCCTGAGTCTGTAGAAGAACAATGCCGGCTGATGTTTGAGAATGTTGCGCGTATTCTCGAAGCCGCCGGTGGCAACTTTGACCACATCCTGAAAATGACCTTCTACACCCGCCCTGGCGTGTCGCGCGAGATGATCAACACCCACTGGGTGGCGCGTTTTCCCGACCCGGCGTCGCGTCCTGCCCGCCATGTGATCGTTTCTGAAACCCTGCCTGCCAGCATGTCGCTGCAGTGTGACCTAGTGGCGCAACTGGACGGGGACAGTTCTGGCCATGCAGTGGCCTGATGGCCCCGGAAAGAAAGTTGACTGTGAACACCAACAATCCCCTGATCGAAGCCGGTCATCCCCTGGACGATGTTCGTGCCTTTCGTCGTTGCCTTGGCCAGTTTGCCACCGGCGTGACGGTCATGACCACCCAACACGATGGACAAAAAGCCGGCATGTCGGTGAACTCGTTTGCTGCTCTGTCGCTGGAACCTGCACTGGTCCTGTGGTCGATCCGGCGCGAGTCTGGCAGCTGGCCACTGTTTCGTGCGGCTGGGCATTTCGCCGTCAATGTGTTGGCCGAGGACCAGGTTGAACTGGCCAGCCAATTTGCCAAGCCTGGTGAAGAAAAGTTTGGTCTGGTTCCCTGGGCCGTGGGCCAGGCCGGCTCACCGTTGCTCAGTGGCACGATCGCGCACATGGAGTGCAGCCTGGAGCAGATCCATGAAGGCGGTGACCACTTCATTGTGGTGGGGCGTGTACTGCGTTATGCCCGCTTTGGTGGTGAGCCGCTGCTGTTCACGCAGGGACGGTATGCTGTGACGCAGGAGCATCCCGGCGCAGTGCAGTCGACCACCACCACGGTGTCGGCGTCCGCCAGTGCGGTCGATGCGGCAGAAGGTTCACTGATGCGCCTGCTGCACTACTCCAGTCACCAGATGTCGGCGTGGTTCGACGAACACCGTGAGGCAGAACATCTCAGCGTGGCGCAGTTCCGCATCTACGGCTGGCTGCGGACCATGCCGCGTACCCTGGATCAGATCAAGCAACTGGCTTACCTGGGCGGCCGTGATGCGGACGACGCCATCGCTGATTTGCTGGATCGAGGTCATATCACCTGTGATGAGGCTGGCGTCTTGTCCCTGACGCCTATCGGGCGCGAGCGGGCCGATGCCAGCGCCCGTCGGGTCACGGCGTTTGAGACAGAACGGTTTCAGGGCATCTCGCAGGCCGAGATCGCTACCACCAGGCGGGTGCTCGGGTTATTGGCGCATCGTGTGGCGGCGTCATGACCGGCCGTTCTGGCGGGTTGAATGAAACCCACGATCCGGCCCTGCGCAGTTGGGTGATGTCCGCGAATGCGGTGGACTGCGACTTCCCGATCCAGAATCTGCCATTTGCAATGTACCGTCGCAGTGGCGCGGGTACGCCGTTCCGGTGTGGGGTGGCCATTGGCGACCAGGTGCTGGACATGACCTCGGCGGTGGCTTGCGGTGTTTTTGGGGGGGCGGCGCAAACTCCCGCATTGGCCACCACGGGCACCAGCCTGAATGCGCTGATGGCGCTGGATGCCGCGGCCTGGTCGGCCTTGCGGCGGGCGCTCTCGGGTGCCTTGCGCGTCGACGCCCCGGCACAATCGACGCTGCAGGCTTGTCTGGTGCCGCAAGCCGCTGTGGAATATGCGCTGCCGGCGCGGATTGGCGACTACACCGATTTCTACACCTCCATTCATCATGCCGCCAATGTTGGCCGACTGTTCCGCCCGGACCATCCGCTGTTGCCTAACTACAAGTGGATACCGATTGGCTACCATGGGCGTGCTTCGACGATCGCTGTTTCCGGCGCTGCATTCCCCCGTCCTCAAGGGCAGATCATGGACGCTGGCAACGATGTTCCCGCTTTGGTGCCGACCCGCCGGCTGGACTTTGAGCTGGAGGTCGGCATCTTTATCGGCACAGGCAATGCGCCCGGACAACCCATCGCGATGGACGAGGCCGAGCAGCATGTGTTCGGCCTGTGTTTGCTGAACGACTGGTCCGCACGTGATATCCAGGCCTGGGAATATCAGCCACTGGGGCCTTTTCTGGCCAAGAACTTCGCCACCACCATTTCACCCTGGGTGGTGACGCTGGAGGCGCTGGCGCCGTATCGCCAGCCCTTCACCCGGGCACCAGACGCCCCTACACCGTTGCCCTATCTGGATTCGGCCGCCAACCGGGGGGGCGGTGCGCTGGACCTGCAACTGCAGGTGCTGCTGCAAACCGCTGGCATGCGCGCGCAGCAGCAAATGCCGGTCGCACTGGCGCAGACCAGTTACCGCCATGCTTACTGGACCATGGCCCAGATGGTCACCCACCATACCGTCAACGGCTGCAGTTTGCAGCCCGGGGACTTGTTTGGCAGCGGCACCCTGTCGGGCCCCACACCGGCGCAGGCCGGTGCCCTGATTGAGTTGACCCAAGGGGGACGGCAGCCCGTGATGCTGCCCAATGGCGAAACCCGGGCCTACCTCGAAGACGGTGATCGGGTCACCATGAGGGGGTGGTGTGAGAAGCCGGGAGCGGCGCGCATTGGCTTCGGCGAATGTGTGGGAACGGTTCTGCCAGCGCGGCTCTGACACCTTTTCAACCGACAAGCCGGTTATCCTCGGCTCAGGGCACCGGGGTGCTCTGTTGTCGTGAGGGTGGATATCGTGATCTTTGAAGATTTGAGGGCTTTTGTGGTGGTGGCACAGCACGGCAGCTTTGCCCAGGCCGCGGCTTTCCTGTGCATCGCCCAGTCAGCACTGAGCAAACGCGTCCAGCGGCTGGAGCATCGTATGGGCACGGCGCTGCTGGAGCGCCGCGCTCGTGGTGTGGCTTTGACCCAGTCGGGTCACATCTTTCTAGCCCGTGCACAGCGCCTGGTGGATGAGGTTGCCGATATGGAGCGCAACCTGTCCTCCTTTGCCCAAATTCCATCAGGAGAAGTGCGCATCGCGCTGCCCCAGCGCACCTGTGGTCTGCTGGCCCCGCCGGTGGTTGAGCGCTGTCTGAAGGAGCTGCCTTTGGTCAATCTGCACATTCTGGAGGGGACGCCCTCGAACGTGCATGGTTGGCTCATGCGCGCCGAAGCCGACATCGCCATGACTTACAACGCAGACCTTGGAACCGGGTTCACGGTCAAGCCCTTCCTGGTTGAGCCCCTGTTCTTGTTCGCGTCCAACAAAACCGCTGTGGCCCAGTTTGGCAAGCTGGTTCCCGAGTCCTGCTCGTTGGCTGATCTGGCCACCTTACCTCTGATCCTGCCGTGTCGGCCCAGTGTGCTTCGGGTGTTGGTGGACCGTCTGTGTACCGGTCACGGCGTTCGCCCGAATATCATTTACGAGACCGACGGGACTTCCACCATTCGCGGCATGGTTGAGCGCGGCATGGGGACCACCATCTTCAGCTTGAGTACCTCCTGGAGTTATTCAGTCGAATCAGGGCACTTGATTGCCGTGCCGTTTTCGTCACCGCTGGTGAACTGGAAAATGTACCTGGCCTGTACCCGCCGCGAGGTCGGCGCAGTGGCGATCAGCCGGGTCTACAAAATTGTGGAGGAGGAGCTGGAGCTTTTGCTCGACAGTCGAGCCTGGCCAAACGCCAAACGGATTGTGGGTGACGTCGCTGGCTAACATCCTCAAGCGTTTCCTCTGGCCCCTTATCATTGATCTGCATGCAGTTTTTCAAAGACCTTTCCCCTTCCGCCTTCACCGCCGGTTTTGTCGCCGTGCTGGTGGGTTTCACCAGTTCCGTGGCGATTGTGTTTCAGGCCGCGCTGGCCTTCGGCGCCACGCCGGAGGTGATCACCTCCTGGATGTGGGCGCTGGGACTGGGCATGGGGCTGTGCACCCTGGTGCCCTCGTTGTTGTTGCGCAAGCCCGTGATGGTGGCCTGGAGCACGCCCGGTGCGGCGGTGCTGGCCACCGCAGGCGTTGCCGGTGGTTTTTCCATGGCCGAGGCGGTCGGGGCGTTCATGGTGTGCGCCGCACTGATCACCCTGTGCGGGGTGACCGGCTGGTTCGAGCGGGTCATGAACCATCTGCCGATGGCCATCGCCTCCGGCTTGCTGGCCGGTGTGCTGGCGCGTTTTGGCATGCAGGCCTTTACCGCAGCCCAGACCAATCTGCCTCTGGTCCTGATCATGCTTGGCAGCTATCTGGTGGGCAAACGCTGGTTGCCGCGGTATGCGGTGCCCCTGACTTTGTTGGTTGCTATTGTTTATGTAGCTATCAGTGCAGGTTTTACGCGGGCTGGTGTGCAATTTTCCTTGGCATTACCGGTGTTGACCGTGCCTCAGTTCAGTTGGGCGGCAGCCATCAGTTTGGCGCTGCCGTTGTTTGTGGTGACCATGGCGTCGCAAAACCTGCCTGGTGTGGCGGCCATTCATGCGGCCGGTTATAGCCACAGCGCCGACAAGCCGGGTATTCCGGTGTCGGGCATGATCACCCTCACCGGCGTGGCCACGCTGGTGCTGGCACCGTTTGGCGCGTTTGCACTGAATTTCAGCGCCATCACGGCGGCCATTTGCATGGGGCGCGAAGCGCACCCCGACCCTGACAAACGCTATACCGCGGCGGTGTCCTGTGGTGCGCTCTACCTGCTGATCGGCATTTTCGGCACCGCCATCACCGGTGCCTTGACGGCTTTTCCGAAAGAACTGATTGCCGCCATTGCCGGACTGGCCTTGCTGGGCACGATTGGCGCCGCCCTCACCACCGCCTTGCGGGACGAATTTCACCGCGAGGCTGCCTTGATCACTTTCCTGGTGACGCTCAGCGGGGTGGTCATCGCCGGGGTGGGTTCTGCGTTCTGGGGGGTCATTGCGGGTGCGCTGGCGCTGCTGGTGCAACGTGTCGGAAAATCCCACTTCGACATGACGCCCCGTTAACCTTGGAGAGCCACCCTGATGAACCTGCTGTTTGTTGCCGACCCGTTGGCCTCGTTCAAGATCTACAAAGACACCACTTTTGCCATGATGCGCGAGGCGCAGCGCCGTGGCCATCACATCAGCGCTTGCGAGCCCCAAGACATTCGCTGGCAACGTGGCCAGCCGGTGCGCGCGCAGGTGCGCGACCTCACGCTCACTGGCCACGCGACGGACTGGTTCAGCGCCGTGCCGTGTGCACCTGGTGGACGGGCGTTGAAGGACTTTGATGCGGTGGTGATGCGCAAGGACCCGCCGTTTGACAGTGAGTTCTTTTACGCCACCCATTTGCTGGAACAGGCCGAGCGTGAGGGGGCTCGGGTGTTCAACAAGCCGCGCGCCCTGCGTGACCACCCGGAGAAACTGGCGATTCTGGAGTTTCCCCAGTTCATCGGCCCCACCCTGGTGACGCGCGATGCACAGGACATCCGGCAGTTCCATGCCGAGCATCATGACATCATCCTCAAGCCGCTTGATGGCATGGGCGGCATGGGCATCTTCCGGGTCAGGGAAGACGGCCTGAACCTGGGCGGCATCATCGAGACGCTCAACAAGGGCGGTGCCCAGACCGTGATGGTGCAGAAGTTCTTGCCCGCCATCGCCCAGGGTGACAAACGCGTGCTGGTGATTGGTGGACAGCCGGTGCCGTATTGCCTGGCGCGCATCCCGCAGGGCGGCGAGGTGCGTGGCAACCTGGCGGCCGGTGGCAAAGGGGTGGCGCAGCCCTTGAGCGCGCGTGATCGCGAGATTGCCGAGGCCATTGGCCCGGTGCTGGCCAAGCGTGGCCTGTTGCTGATCGGGCTGGATGTGATTGGCGACAGCCTGACCGAGATCAACGTCACCAGCCCGACCTGTTTTCAGGAAATCCGTGACCAGACGGGCTTTGACGTCGCCGCCATGTTTGTGGATGCGCTGGAAGCGGCGCTGGCCAGCGTCACACCTTAGCGGCCAAATCCTGCGCCACCGCGGCCAGGTCTGGGGCCGCTGCCGGGGCCGCGACCAGTTTGCAGTGGCAACTGCAGCTGGCGGGCACGCCATCCACAAACACCTGCAACTGGCCGGGGGTCATGGCCACCCATTCCTCGTCAGTGGTGAGCGGCTCGGTCACCACAATCGCCAGCCGGTCTTCGGGGCTGTTGAGTTCGGCCAGATCAACGCTGACATCCTCGTCTTTCAGGTGCACCTGGCGAAACGGGTGGGCGCGCAGCACGTAATGCAGCTTGGTGGTGGCATGCGCCCACAGCGCCTGACCGTTGCTGAGCAAAAAGTTGAAAGTGCCGTGCTTGGCAATCTGCGGCACCAGCTCCCGCAGGGTGCAGGTCAGCTCTTCCACCGTGGGCACCCCGGCATGGGATTTGGCCAACTCCTGCAGCAGCCAGCAAAAGGCCAGCTCGCTGTCGGTGTTGCCCACCGGGCGGAAGCTGCCGTGCAGATGGGGGGCATAGTTTTTCAGGTCGCCGTTGTGGGCAAACACCCAATAACGTCCCCAGAGTTCACGCACAAACGGGTGGCAGTTTTCCAGTGTCACACTGCCCACCGTGGCCTTGCGCACATGGGCCACCACGTTGTGGCTCTTGACCGGGTAGCTCTTGAGCATCTGGGCAATCGGCGAGTTGCAGGCACTGGTTTTGTCCACAAAGTGCCTGACCCCCTTGCCTGGCGTGGCTGAATCACTCTCAAAAAAGGCGATGCCCCAGCCGTCGCCGTGGTGGTCAGTGCAGCCGCCACGCTGCGAAAAACCGGTAAAACTCAGCGTCAGGCTGGCCGGCAAGTGGCTGTTCATTCCGAGTAATTGGCACATGGTAGGGTGTTCAGGGCGGCAACTTGGGAGACAAGAAGTCCGCTGGCTGGTCCAGAAAGTGTCAATTTTCCAGCAAGATTCGGGATTTGTTCGAGTGGATGATTAAAAATAATGACTCCAAACAGTTATGCTGTTGCCTGTTTGAATGGGCTGCATTTGCAGACGGTTCAATCGCGCCGTCGATGGAAAAAGGTGAGTCATCACAACGTGGGAAAGCTGTCTTGAAAAAACGGGATTGGTCTGTTGCAGGTGCACTGGCAGCAACATGGCTGGGCGTGGTCATGTCGGCTCATGCGTTCACTTTGGGCGATTTGAGGGGCACCGCCATGATCGGGCGGTCACTTGATGTGACGGTGCAGGTTCAGGCCGAAGCCACTGAAGAAGTGTCTGCTTCCTGCATTGGGGCTGACGTGTATTACGCCGACGCCAGACAGGCCAGCACGGCCGCGGTGGTGGGCGTTCCACCGACCGGATCAGGCCAGTCGATGCTGCTGCGCATCCAGTCCAGCGCCATGGTTGATGAGCCGGTGGTGACGGTGCTGTTGCGTTCGTCCTGTGGCGCCAGCCATGTTCGTCGTTATGTGCTGCTGGCTGAATTGCCTGCAGTGATGTCAACCAAACCGGTGACCTTGCCGGACGCGGCCTCCGGCTCTGCCAGGCCGCTAGCCCAGACAGGGGCGGTGCTGCCCACGGTGGTGTTGCCGTCAACTGCCAGTGGCGTGGCACCGGCAGCGTCTGCCAGTCCGGCGACTACCAAATTGCCAGAAGCGGCAAAAACCCAGGTTCAGCCCGTGAAGGTGGCCAAAAAGACCAGAAAGCCCGCCAGCGAGGTGCCTGTGGAGCCGCTGGTGCGCAAAGCCGTTGAGCGCCCGACGGGCAAGTCCGTGTTGAAGCTGGACCCGCTGGATATCCTGTCGGACCGCATCGACTTGCTGGATTCGAGCACGTTGTTTCTGCCCACCGAAGACGCGGTGCGCCACACCCAGCAGATCAGTTCCCTGCAAGGGGATGTCAAGGCATTGAAAGATTTGGTGGCGGGTAACGATGCCAAATTGATGTCGCTGCGTGTGCAACTGGAGCAGGCCCAGGCACAGCAAGTTCCGGTCTGGATTCTGTATGTGATGGGCACCCTGCTGGTGCTGTGTCTGGCGGCTTTGGTGTGGTTGTGGCAGCGCCTGCGCAGCAGCCAAAGCAGTAGCAATGTCTGGTGGCGCGACGCTGACGATGCTTCTGACCAGACGGTGCTGATGTCGCAGGCCCCACCGGCGGCGCCGACGTCGTCCATGCCGCCGCTGGCAGAGGCCGCGCCCGTTGCGGCAACCCCCAGTGTTGCGGTTGTGGCACCACCTCGGGTGTCAAAACTTGATGCCACCCAGGCTGACGTCGATCTCGACATTGACCTGGACAACTTCCTGCTGACAGACGCGGCCAAACAGTCCGCCAAAACGGCGGCGCCGGCAAGCGCCCGTGTGGCGCGCAGCCGTCATCTCAATGACGAGTCCGTTCTGGATATCCGCCAGCAGGCCGAGTTTTTTGTCTCCCTGGGGCAGGCTGACCGGGCGTTTCGTATTCTGAAAAAACACATTGCCGAGAGTGGTGCCCCCAATCCGCTGATCTACTTGGACCTGCTGAGCCTGTACCACCAGTCCGGCCTGAAAGCGGATTTTCGTGAGTGCCGTGACGCCTTCATGCAGCGTTTCAACGCGGTGGTTCCCGATTTTCCAGCCTTCAATGTGCCTGACAAGGACCTGGAGAATTACCCGGAAACACTGAGCCAATTGAGTCAAGCCTGGCCAGGCGGGCAGGCCCTTGCCTTCCTTGATACCTGCATCTTTGCCGATCTGGCGCCCCAGCCCCGGCCCCAGTTTGATCTGGCGGCATTCCGCGATTTGTTGATGCTGCACACATTGGCGGAAGACGAACAGACAGCGGCACCGTCGCAAGACGCGGCGGCCGCTCCAGTGGGGCTGCTTGACCAGACACCGATCACCCCGACCGAGCCGGACCAGACCTCCGCCGCACTGAACCAGGACGCGCTCTCACCCGCAGTGCCACCAGCCGTTGAGCAGGCGCAGGAGGAAGAAACGCCGGCAGTAGATATGGCGCCGCTCGAATTTTCACCTGTAGACGACGCGCCGGCTTTGGCAGCGGCGCCGCCGGAGATGACAGGGGTGCCGGTGCAGATGTCTGAGCCGGAAGCGGCAGACCACCCAGCCGCCTTCTCCATGACGGTGCCGGTGGCGCCGGAAGAGTCGCCATCACGGATGCTGGACCTCGACTTCTCGACCCTGGCCGCCGAACCGACCGAGCCGCCTGCCGAGAAGGACGAGGGGCTGGCGCCGATTCCCGCCCCACCGGTGCGCTACGCCACCCGTTCGCGCTGGCCGGTCAACAAACGACCCAAATAACCCTTGCCCGTGCCTGGGGTGGACTTGTCCCAAGGCGCCGGATTCAAAGCAAAACACGGCCTTAGCCCGGAAGAAGAATGGTTGAGTTGCTATATTAAATATAGCAATTCGTGACTCAGACCATCAAACCGCCGCTTTCACCTTCAGGCGCCCGCTCTAGGCTTGCACAGCGGGGCTGCGGTGGTCTGGGCTCTCCTGTTCCTTGATACTCAAAGGCCGCATAATTCACGAAACAACAAGTCATTGTGCTTTGTCCTCAAACCTTTCTCCCTACCAATCCCAATACATTGCCTGGCTTCTGTCCCGCCGCATGGGGGCGGACGCCACCGACATGCTGGCCACCATGTTGGTGGACGCACAGGTTGACTTGAACCCCCATCAGGTAGAGGCGGCGCTCTTCGCCTTTCACAGCCCACTCTCCAAAGGTGTGATTCTGGCGGATGAGGTCGGCCTGGGCAAAACCATCGAAGCCGGTCTGGTGATTGCCCAGCGTTGGGCAGAGCGCAAGCGGCACATCTTGGTCATCGCCCCCGCCAATTTGCGCAAGCAGTGGCACCAAGAGCTGCAAGATAAATTCAGTCTCCAAGCCCAGATTCTGGAAGCCAAGAGCTATCGCGAGATGGTGAGAGCTGGCACCAAGCAACCATTCGACCAGCCTCGCGTACTCATTTGCTCCTACCAGTTCGCCAAGGCCAAGGCAGATGACCTGCGCCGCGTGGCTTGGGACTTGGTGGTGATGGACGAAGCCCACCGCCTGCGCAACGTGTACAAGCAAGGCAACGTCATTGGCAAAGCGCTCAAAGACGCTTTGGCCAGCGCGCCCAAGGTGCTGCTCACCGCTACACCGCTGCAAAACTCCCTGTTGGAGTTGTACGGCTTGGTCAGCTTGGTGGACGAGCGAGTGTTTGGCGATTTGCCCAGCTTCCGCGACCAATTTGGCGCCCTGAACAATGCGGCCACAGTGGCCAAGCTGCGCGAACGCCTGCAGCCCGTATGCATGCGTACGCTGCGCCGCCAGGTGCAACCCTACATTTCGTACACCAAGCGCATTCCCATGGTGGAGACCTTCACCCCCTCGCAAGACGAGCAGGTGCTGCGCGATGTGGTGGCCGACTATTTGCGCCGCCCTGCGCTCAATGCGCTGCCTAGCGGGCAGCGCCAGCTGATTTCGCTGGTGCTGTGGAAGCTGTTGGCTTCCAGTAGCTACGCCATCGGCGGCGCGCTGGGCACCATGGCACAGCGCCTGCAAGACAAGCTGGGTGCCGAGTCTGCCGAAAAGACCGACGCGCAGCTCAGCGCCGAGCTGGACAAAGACTACGAATCCCTGGACGAAACCGAAGAAGAGTGGAGCGAAGAGGGTAGCGATGCGGCCCCTCCGCTGGCCAGCGTGGCTGAAGAGATTGCCGAGCTGCGCGAGTTTCAGCGCATGGCCACCACCATTCGCGACAACGCCAAGGGCCAAGCCCTGCTCATTGCCTTGGGCAAAGCTTTTGCCGAGTTGGAACGGTTGGGGGCGCAGCGTAAGGCACTCATATTCACTGAATCACGCCGCACGCAAGACTATTTGCTGGCCTTGCTGGAGCAAAGTCCCTATGCTGGGCAAGCGGTCTTGTTCAACGGCACCAACACCAGCGAACAGGCCACCCGCATCTACCAAGCCTGGCTAGAGCGTCATGCGGGCACCGACCGCATTACCGGCTCGCGCACCGCAGATACGAGGGCCGCGTTGGTGGAGCACTTCAAAGAGTCGGCCAGCATCATGATTGCCACCGAGGCCGGAGCCGAGGGCATCAACCTGCAGTTTTGCTCACTGGTCATTAACTACGACCTGCCTTGGAACCCCCAGCGTATTGAGCAGCGCATTGGCCGCTGCCACCGCTACGGGCAAAAGCACGACGTGGTGGTGGTCAACTTCATCGACCACAGCAACCCGGCAGACAAACGCGTGTATGAGCTGCTGGCGCAGAAGTTCCAGCTCTTTGAGGGCGTGTTTGGCGCCAGCGACGAAGTGCTGGGCACCATCGGCAGTGGCGTGGACTTTGAGCGCCGCATTGCTGAGATTTACCAAACCTGCCGCAGCCCCCAAGAAATCAATGCCTCGTTTGAGCAGTTGCAGCTAGATCTGTCGGGCGAGATCAACGCCGCCATGATCAAAACCCGACAACTGCTGCTGGAAAACTTTGACGAAGCCGTGCAAGACAAACTCAAGCTGCGTCAAACCGAGAGCAAGAGCGCCCGCACCCGCTTTGAAAAGCTGCTGATGGACCTAACCCAGGCCGAACTGCAAGACCTGGCAGACTTTGACCATGAAGGCTTCACATTGACCCAAACGCCCGCAGGTGTGCCGCCAGCTGACGCACCCCCTGGCCGCTACGAGCTGCCCCGGCGCAGTGGCGATGCGCACCTGTACCGCACCGGGCACCCATTGGCCCAGGCGCTGATTGCGCAGGCAAAAAAACGCACCTTGCCCGCAGCGCGTATACGCGTTGACTACGATGCCCATGGCACCCACATTGCCACACTCAAAGCCCGGCGCGGGCAAAGCGGCTGGCTGTCGTTCAGCGTGCTGTCGGTAGATGCGCTGGGCTTGGTAGAAGACTATTTGTTGGTGGCGGGCCTTACCGATGCGGGCGAGGCCTTGCACGAAGAAGACGCCGAAAAACTGCTGCGCCTGCCTGCTGAACTGCTGCAAGACGATCTGTTGATGCAGCCCCCCGCTGCGCTGGATGAAGAAGTGCTGCGCCTTGAGCGGCAGCACATTCAAGCTGTGAACACCCGCAACCTGGGCTACTTTGATGCCGAAGTGCAAAAGCTCGATGCGTGGGCCGATGACCTGAAGGTGGGCCTGGAAAACGAAGTCAAAGAGCTGGACCGCGAAATCAAAGAGGTGCGCCGCACCGCCACAGTGGCCGCCACGCTCGAAGAAAAGCTGAGCTGGCAGAAACGCCAGCGCGAGCTAGAAGACAAGCGCAGCCAACTGAGGCGAAGGATTTTTGATCGGCAGGACGAGATTGATGGGCAGCGCAGTCGGTTGATTGACGACTTGGAAGGCCAGCTATCGTCATCGTCGATGCTAAAAGAAATATTCAAAATCCAATGGGAGCTGGCATGAAAAACCGAGTTATCCACGTTCAGGGGGCTGAAGTAGCCGTCGTGTCCCGCGAAGGGCAAGACTACATTTCCTTGACCGACATGCTCAAAGCCAAGGATGGTGATTTCTTCATATCCGACTGGCTACGCAACCGCAACACGGTAGAGTTTTTGGGTATATGGGAGTCGGTCTACAACCCCGCTTTTAATTACGGCGAATTCGCCACAATTAAAAGCCAGGCGGGTTTGAATAGCTACAAACTGAGCGTGAAGGAGTGGGTGGAAAAAACCAATGCCATTGGTTTGCGCGCCACGGCAGGCAGGTATGGCGGCACCTACGCCCACAAGGACATCGCGTTCGAGTTTGGCATGTGGATCAGTGCCGAATTCAAAATCTACCTCATCAAAGAATTCCAGCGTCTGAAGGACGAAGAGGCGCGCGCCACATCGCTGGAGTGGAATTTCCAGCGCACCTTGTCCAAGGTGAACTACAAAATCCACACCGATGCCATCAAAGAGCACCTGATCCCGCCACGTCTCACGGCAGCGCAAACCGGCACCATCTACGCCAGCGAGGCCGATTTGCTTAACGTTGCTCTGTTTGGTATCACCGCATCCCAGTGGCGGCAAGCCAATCCAGACCAAGCGGGCAACATGCGCGATGCCGCTACGCTGGAGCAACTGGTGGTTTTGTCCAATCTGGAAAGCATCAATGCAGTGCTGATTCACCAAGGTCTGGCCGCGCCTGAGCGGCTGGCACAGTTGAATGCCATTGCCATCACGCAGATGCGGTCGTTGGTGGGGTTGGATGCGCTCAATGGGCTGGCAAGTCCAGGCGCGCAACGAATAATCCGGAAGTAGTCGTATGAGTGAATCGTCCTTGAGATTACGTCCATTGGTGTCTTTTGTACTCTTTTTGAGTGCCTATTCGCCATTGATGTTCATCCTGGCGATCAAGGACGTAAACCTTGGCTTGATGTATCTCTTCAACTCACCGACTATAAGCGGCATCTTAATTTTTATGGCCATTGGTAGCAGCTTCATCACGCTCATGACGGTCAGGAGTGTTGAGAATGGCCTGCCCGTGGTTGTAACCAAGGCGGCAAATAAATCTGGGGACATGTTCGGCTACACAGTTCCCTACATGCTCTCTTTCATGCGTGTTGAGCTAGGTGATTGGCAGACCTTGCTCAGTTTGGCTCTGTTCTTGGCCGTTCTTTTCATCATGGCCTATCGAACCCAGACGGTGTTTATCAACCCCGTTCTGGCGATTGCCGGATATATGCTGATTGATTGCACATTCAAGCGTGATGACAAGGAAATACAGGCGATGGTCATAACCCGAGAGCCGATCAGCATTCGTGATTCAATCCGGCTAGATCAACTGTCACATTACCTTTACATCCGTGCGCATTCAAAAGGGAAAACATGAATACAAAAACCAGAAAGCAATTGAAGGAAATTAGGCTTGAGGACTTCGGTGGATGGATAGCCTCTTTTTGGTTGATAAAGAAACATCAGGCATCCAAGGAGAATGCCTACAGCGCTTTGCGTGTGGATATGGATAAGAAACTCCACAATCGTTTCAAGCGCTATTTGAAACAGCAGTTGCAAGGAAAGGATTTTCATCTTGCAGAGTACGACTACAACAACGCAGATGGTGACGATGCGCTGTTCACCATTGATGCCGATGCCACCGATTTCAGCAAGGTGGCGGCAGAGATCGGGAAGGGTTTTGGGAACAAAAAGGTAAGTAGCCACGAAGAACTTCTCAGATCCTGGGCTTATGTGATTTTGTTAGAGAAAGACAATCGCAAGCTGTTTGCATGGAAGAAGATAAGCGCTGACACGCAACCCAAAAAGGCCACGTCAAAAGACCTTGCCTTTTTCCTGAATAAGAAACTGGTTGATCTGGATGACAAGGAAGTCTTCATGATCTACCCGCGCTACGACTTTTTTGTCTATGACGGTACAACTTTCATTGCCAACAAGAAGCAATTTGAAAGTTCGATGAACTTCCGTGAAGGCATGAAAGCCAAAGCCGCTGAAGTTATCCAAGATTTCGCCAATACCGGCAATTTTGAAAATACAGAGCGCATCACAAAATATGTGGGTGACAACCTTCATCATCTACGGAAGATGGCTTCTATCCTGAAGGCGGGCTACTACAAACAGCCGGAATACATTCAGAAGATGATTGCCATTAGCAAAGAAGAAGGATGGGCATTGAACGTGAAAGATGGAAAGGTCGTTGTGGAGGAGGAGACCATCGAGCTGCTTTTGAAGTTGCTCAACAACGATCGCTTGCGCTCCCCGATTAACAACGAAACATTTGATGCCGCGGCCAAAGCGCGTGTCAATGGTGGTAAGGCATCAACGGCATGAGCAAACACCAAAAACTAGAACTCACTTGGATCGGCAAAGACCAGCGGCCACGGCTGGAGCCGCGCATTTTGTTGGAAGACCCGGCGCGCAGTTACCACGCCAAGCAGCGGGTGACGGACACGGATATTTTTGACAACCGACTCATCAAGGGCGACAACCTGCTGGCGCTGAAAGCCTTGGAGGCCGAGTTTGCGGGCAAGGTGAAGTGCGT
>NZ_JAQTWM010000101.1:0-4391 GCF_028689305.1 Rhodoferax sp.
GCCAGGGCCGCAACCTGGGCGCGTTGAAAGCCGAACTCGGTGCCCAGGCCCGTGGCGCGTTCCAGGCGCTGGCCGGGCTCAAAATGGCCCAAACCGGGGCTGCGGCAGAATTTAAGGAAAATCAGCCTCTAGCCCAGGTAAAACCTGCACAATCAGCTATAAAAAGCGTAGCAAATCAAACCCCGCCCAAAGCCAACCCCGCCGGTGTCAAACACACCGCCTGGACCTTTGGCGAACTGCCCGAGCTGCTGGAAATCCAGAAAGGCGGCCAGACGCTGATCGGCTACCCCGGCCTGATCGACGTGGGTGATGCCGTCACCATCGAAGTGTTTGACGAACCCGACGTGGCCGCCGCCAAGCACCGCGCCGGCCTGCGCCGCCTGTTTGCGCTGCAGATCAAAGACGCGCTCAAGTACCTGGAAAAGAACGTCCCCGACCTGCAAAAAATGGCCGTCACCTACATGCAGGTGGGCAAGAACGCCGACGGTTCCGGCACCGGCGGCACGCTGGAAGAACTGCGCGAGCAAATCATCAGTGTGGCGCTGGACCGCGCCTTTTTGCTTGACCCGTTGCCCACCGATGAATTCGCTTTCAAGAAGCGCGTGGACGAGGGGCGAGGGCGCTTGACCCTGATCTGCACCGAAGTCGCCCGCCTGGCCGCCACCATCCTGGCCGAATACGCGGTGGCCGCGCGCAAGATCAAAGACACCAAAAACGCCCCGGATGCCACCACGGACGCGGCCCAGCAACTGGCGCGCCTGATGCCCAAAAAGTTCCTCAGCGTCACCCCCTGGGGCAGCCTGCAGCACTTTGCCCGCTACCAGAAAGCCATCACCGCCCGCCTGGAAAAATACCGCGCCGACCCGGCCCGCGACAGCGCCCGCCTGAAAGAATTACAACCGCTGGAGCAGCGCTACTGGCGGTTGGTTGCCGAGCGCAAAGGCGTGGTCGATGACCGCCTGCAAGAATTCCGCTGGCTGCTGGAAGAATTACGCGTGAGCTTCTTCGCCCAAGAACTGCGCACCCCGCAGCCGGTGAGTGTGAAGCGGCTGGAGAAGGCTTGGGGGCAGTTGGAGTGAGGTGTTTTGGGCTTACAGTTTGTAAGTGAGATTGGCTTGTGGTGACATTAAGAGCATCGAAAACGCAGCCTCAACTTGGCAAAAGAACTTGAACAATGGATGGCAGAGCTGCCACAGGCGCGGCGCGCAGCCATTAATCGAAGCACGTGCTGGCAAATTGGCCACTTCAAAAGATTTTTGCCAGGCCGTTGAACCGCCCACGATTCCCGGCCTTCGCATAACTCCGGTGCAGCGGGATAAGGATAAAAATCCCCGCTAGCCCAGATAAAACAAGCACAATTAGCTATAAAAAATATAGTTAGTCAATCAAGCCAGCGGCCCTGCACCCGGTCAAACGACTGGGCCAGCGGGTTGCCCGGGGCGTGGATCAACTGGTGTTTCATGATCTTGTTGGACGAGGTGCGCGGAAAATCGGCGACAAACTGCACGTAACGCGGCACCTTGAACGGCGCCAGCGCACCCTGGCAGTGGGTCAGCAGCTGGTCCACCGGCAGCACCTCGGCGGGTGTTTGGCCGTCGGCCAGCAGTTCCGGGCGCAGTTGCACCATGATCTTGACCTCTTCCTTGCGCACCGGGTCGGGCACCGGCACGGCGGCGCAGTCCAGCACGGCGCCCAGTTCGCGCACCACGGCTTCGACTTCACGCGCGGCAATGTTTTCGTTGGAGCGCCGGATCATGTCCTTGAACCGCCCGACGATCCGGTAAAAGCCGTCTTCGTCCTGCACAAACGCATCGCCAGTGCGGAACCAGTCGCCGTCAAACACCTCGGCGTTGGCTTGTGGCTTGTTGAAGTAACCCTTGAACAGGTGGTCGCCACGGATCTGCAGCTCTCCGGTGACGCCGGGGCCAACCGGCTGACCGGCATCGTCCACGATACGCGCCTGGCGGCGCAAACCGGCCAGGCCCACCGAGGTGGGTTTGGCCGTGGCGGGGTAGTTGTTGGGCATGACCAGGCCCAGGCCGATTTCGGTCATGCCAAACGATTCGACCGCTGGCACCTGAAAGCGCTGGACAAAGGTCTGGCGCGACTCGGCGCTCCAGCCAAACGTGAACACCTCACGCAGCGCCAGTGTGCGGCCCTGCACGCTGTCGATGGACTTCAGCGCCAGCTCGGGCAGTTGCGCCCAGTCGATCTGGTGGTCGGCCAGCCAGCCCAGGAACCGGGTGGCACTGATCTTGCGCGCCGCCACCAGCGTGCCGCGGCACATGGCAGTCATCAGCAACTGCCAGAACGGGTCCATGTAGAAAAACGGCTGGGCCGTGAAAAAGCGCTGCATCGGCGCCTGGCCGGGGGCCGGTTCTGGGTGCATCAGGCAGGCGGCTTGGGCTAGATTCAGCCAGTAACCATGGGTCAGCAGGCAACCCTTGGGGAAACCGGTGGTACCCGACGTGTACTGGATATTGGCCAGCGTGTCCAGGCCCGGCGGCGGCACCGCAGGCGTGGGGCGGCTGCCTGCGGGGGAGGCGTCCAGCAGGCGCTGCCAGGACGAGTCTTCACCGAGCCGGTTGGCCGTTACCCAGATGCGCTGGCGCGCCAGCGAGGCTGGCCAGTCGGTGACCTGCTTGAGCAGCTCCACACGCTCAGTGCCCAGCACCCAGGCGCTGACCTGGGCGTCGGCCAGCACGTACTCGACCTCGCGCACGGTGTAACTGGGGTTGACCGGCACCACGGCGGCGCCCAGTTTCAGCACCGCCAGCCAGGTCAGGTGCCATGGCAGGCCGTTGGGCAGCATCACCGCCACATGCATACCGGCTTGTACCCCGGCTGCCTGCAGGCTGGCGGCCAGCTGGTTGCTCAGTGCGTCAAATTCGGCGTAGGTCAGGCGCTGTCCGTCTTCAAACAGGTCCATCAGCACCCGGTCGGGCTGGCTGGCGGCGGCCTGGGCCAACAGCTCGGGGATGTTGGCGGGCAAAGGTTGTTCAGCAGCGAGCTGCAGGCGCTGTTGCCAGTGTTGCAGCAAGGCGGTGTTACTCATGGGTGGCATCCTGGTCCTGGTTGGTGCCGTCGTTCTGGCGCCCTTTGAGAAAACCGCTGCCAGCGCCAAAGCCTTCGTAACCCAGCCGCTGCAGCCGGTACAGGTTCAGCACATAACGCAGGTTGTCGTCACGGCTCAAGTCCAGTGACTGGTAATAACTCTCCATTTCCACCCGTACCGCAATCGGGGGCTGGGCAGCCACCTGGGCGGCCAGCGCCAGGGCGCGTTCCATCAGTTGTTCCGGCTCAACCAGTTCGTTGACCAGGTCGTATTTCAGCGCGTCCTGCGCCGACATGAATTCGCCGGTGAGCAGGAATTTCATCGCCACCACGTGCGGAATCTGGCGCCCCAGCCGGGTCATGCCGCCGCCGCCGCCCATGCCGTAGGCGACTTCCGGCAGGCCAAACTGGGCCCGGGTGGTGGCAAGGCGCATGTCGGTCAAATGCAGCAGGTAGATCATGCCCTGCCCCAGGCAGTAGTGGTCCACCGCGCCAATGATGGGCTTGTAGCGTTCCAGCTTCATGATGTCCACGTCCCAGCCGGGGCGGTGCGGCGGCGAACCATCACGCTCGTTGTGGTGCAGGAACAGATAGCCTTCGAGCTCCTGCTGGCGGCTGCGGGCGGGCAGCGGGTTCTTGATGTCATCACCGGCACAGAAAGAGCCGCCGTCGCGCCCCTTCAGGATGCCAACGTGGATATCGGGGTCGGCGATGAACTCTTTCAGGAGGCCGTACAGCGCCTTGTGCATGGCCGGTGTCAGCACATTGAGCTTGCCGTTGTCGATGGTGAAGATGCCAATGTGGTTTTGTTTTTCGAAATGGATAGGCATAGGTTTGGGTAGGGATAGGGGAACGGGCCGTCAGGCGGACGCGGCCGGTTTGGCGGCGTTGCTGCGCTGGCGGATGGTCTGCGCCAGCAGCACCACCACACTCATGAACAGGAACACCACGGTGGAGGCGGCCGCCAGCGTGGGTGACACCCGCAGCAGGGCTTCGTCCCACATCTGCTTGGGCAGGGTGGCACTCAGGCCACCGGTCACAAACATGGCAATCGTCAGTTCGTCCAGTGAGGTGACAAAAGCGAACAGGAAGGCCGAGAGCGCGCCGGGGGCCAGCAGCGGCAGGGTCACCCGGCGCAGGCGCATCAGGGTACCGGCGCCACAGACGGCGGCGGCGTGGTCCAGCCGTTCGTCATAGGCCTGCACCACGGCAATCATGGTGATCAGCACAAAGGGCAGGGCGATCACGGTATGCCCCAGCACCAGCCCGACCCAGGAGCCCACCAGCCCAATGCGGGCAAACAGGTAGAACAGGCCAATGGCGATGATGATGCGCGG
>NZ_JAQTWM010000101.1:4491-11302 GCF_028689305.1 Rhodoferax sp.
ACAGGCCAATGGCGATGATGATGCGCGGCACGATCATGGGCGCAATCATCAGCACCAGCACCGGCACCCGGCTGCGCTGGGCCTGGCGCACAAACCAGACGGCGGCCGGGTAGGCCAGCGCCAGTGACAGCACGCCAGTGGCGGCCGCCACGGTGGCCGAGCGCCAGGCGGCGCTGCGCCAGGCGGGGGTGTCCAGCGCCGCATACCATTGCCATGAGAAAAACTGGGGCGGCCAGTCGATGATGCCGGAGGTCGAGAACGAGACCGGGATCAGAAACAGCGCCGGCAGCACCAGAAACATCAGCAGGGCCGCACCACCCAGCCAGGCCAACAGCCGCACCAGTTTGTGGAGTCCGGGCAAGTGGGTCAGCGGCGCTGTCAGCTGATCCCAGGTGGCCCAGCACTGGCGCTGCCAGGCCAGGCGTTTGAGGTTCAGGTTTTCCTGCGCGGGTGCCGGGCGGCCGGTGCGGGCGCGTCCGATCAGGGTTTCAATGCCGAAGCTGCGGATGTAGAGGCCAAACAGCAGTGCCACCACGGCAAACATCAGCACAGCAGCGGCGGAGGCCAGCGGCCAGTTCAGCAGCTCCTGCACCATCTCAATGACAACATTGGCCACCATGGTCTGACGCGGCCCGCCCAGCAAGGCAGGCACGATGAAGAAGCCCACCGAGGTGACAAACACAATCAACCCGGCTGCCGCAATGCCCGGCAGCGCCAGCGGCAGCAACACCCGGACAAAAGCTTCGACAGGGCGCGCGCCGAGAGAGGCTGCCGCGGGCAGCAGGCGCGGGTCAATCGACTCCAGCACCGGCAGGATGGTCAGCACCGCAAAAGGCATCAGGCCATGCACCATGCCAATCAGCACCGCGTTGAGGTTGAACAGCAGCGAGGCGCTGGCCGGTTCACCGGTCAGCAGCACGATCAACGCATTGACGGTGCCGTTTTTGCCCAGCAGCACCAGCCAGGCAAATGACTTGACCAGAAAGCTGGTCCAGAACGGCAACAGCACCAACAGGTAAACCACCGACCGGGCCGAGCCATGCAGACGGTGAATCAGCAACGCGATGGGCAAGCCCCCCAGCAGGCACAGGGCAGTCGTCCACACCGAGATTTCCAGTGTGCGCAGCAAGATCGTGGCATACACCGGCGTGCTGGCAATGCGCTGGAGTGACGCCAAGGTCAGGCCGTCGGCAGGTGTCCAGACCGCCATGCCCAGAATGGTAGCCACCGGGATGAAGAAGGCCAGCGCCAGAAAGATCAGCAGGGGTGCTGCACCGGCGTTGCGGTACAGCGGTCGAAGCACGGCGTTCATTCTTTACGCTTTCAGGATGTGGCAGCGCTCGGAGTCCAGCCAGATGCCCACTGGTGTGCCAGGTTCCAGGCCACGCAGTTCGTGCATGGAGGTGGTGCGTTTGAGCACCTTGAGCTCGCTGGACCCGATGCGCACCAGCAGCCGGGTCATGGGCCCCAGGAAGATGCGCTCGGTCAGTACCCCCTGCAAGCGCAGGGCGTCGGTGGGGGCCGGGTGCAGCGGGGTCTCGATCTCGATCGACTCCGGGCGCAGCATCAGCAAGGCTGGCCCGTTGGCGGCCGGGGTGTCGTGCTGCAGGTCAAGGCCGAGTGCGGCCACCGAGACCTGTGCCAGCGGCTGGTTGGGCGCGCGGGCCACGGTGCAGTCCAGCAGGTTGGATTCACCCAGGAATTCGGCCGCAAACCGGGTCTGCGGCCTGAAGTACAGCGTCTCTGGCGGGTCAATCTGCTCCACCCGCGCCCGGTTCATCAGGCAGATGCGGTCGGACAGAACCAGCGCTTCCTCCTGGTCGTGGGTGACATACACCACGCTGGTGCCGAGCTCGCGGTGCAGCCGGGCGATTTCAAACTTCATTTCCTCGCGCAGGTTGCGGTCCAGCGCCCCCAGCGGTTCGTCCATCAGCACGATGGCGGGCTGGTAAGCCAGGGCGCGGGCCAGCGCCACCCGTTGCTGCTGGCCGCCTGAGAGTTCCTTGGGGACGCGGTGGGCCAGCGCTTCGAGCCGGACCATGGTTAGCGCACGCTGGACTTTGTCCTGCACCTCAGCGGCGGGCAGCCGCCGTGTCTGCAGGCCAAATGCCACGTTTTCTGCCACGGTCATGTGGGGAAACAGGGCGTAGTTCTGGAACACCATGCCCAGCCCGCGCCGGTGCGCCGGCAGGCCCGACACGTCGGCGCCGTCGAGCAGGATGCGCCCGGAATCGGGTTCAGCCAGCCCGGCAATCAGCGACAGCAAGGTGGTCTTGCCCGACCCCGAGGGGCCGAGCAGGGTGACAAACTCGCCGGCGGCGACGGTCAGGTCGGTCGGCTCCAGCGCGGTGAAGTGGCCATAGCGTTTGCTGACGCCGTGAATGCGTAGCTCCTGCATCAGGCGGTAACCCAGGCGTTGAATTTCTCGGTGACGGTATCGCGGTTTTTGGCCCAGTAGGCCACATTCCAGTCAATCCCGCCCTTGATGTTGTCGGGGTGGGCCGGGAAGGTGCGGGCGCGTTTTTCGTCAATGAACTTGTAGGCGCCGGGCAGGGTGGGCCCGTAGCTGAGGTGTTTGGCGAAAGTGGCCTGGCGTTCTGGCGAATTGGCAAACTTGATGAACTCGCGGCACAGGTCGGCCTTGGGAGAGCCCTTGGGGATGATCCAGCCTTCGGTGGTGAACAGGAACTGACTCCACATGATGGCCACCGGTGCGCCTTCATCGGCCACCACCTGGGCGCGGGCGTTCCAGGTCGGGCACATGTCCACTTCGCCGGATTTGAGCAGCTGCGAGGTCTGGGCGCCGCTGGTCCACCACACGCCAACGTCTTTCTTGATGCGCTCCAGGGCGCGGAAGGCGCGGTCCAGGTCCAACGGGTAGAGGGATGCCGGGGGCACACCATCAGCCAGCAGCGCGTATTCCAGGGTTTCCATCGGGTTGCGGCGCAGCGCGCGGCGGCCCGGGAAAGCCTTGGTGTCCCAAAAGTCCTTGAAAGTGCGGGGCGCCTTGCCCGCCGGGAATTTGTCGGTACGGTAGGCCAGGATGCTGCCCACCACGTCCACACCGGCGTAATACGGTGTCTTGAATTGGGCCGGCAGGTCTTTGAGCGCGGCGTCCAGGTTCAGCGGCTCCAGGTAACCCATGCCCAGCAGCGACTCGTGCACGTCTTTGCTCACGTGGGCCATGTCCCAGGTGTAGGACTTGGATTCGACCATGGACTTGATGAAGGAGGTGGGCTGGTGCTGGCCGGTGGCGGGCACGATCTCGATGCCGGTGGCGGCCTTGAAGGGTTTGTAAAAGGCTTCGCCAAAACCTTCGGCGTAGGGACCGCCCGGGTCGCGGATGACCAGGCGTTTGTCCTGGGCCAGCACCTCGGTGTTTTTGACCCAGATCATCATTCCCAGGCCGGCGCCTGCGAATGAGCGAATGACTTGGCGGCGTGAATTGTCGATTGGCATGCTTGTCTCCTGTAAAAGGGTTTTGGGGTGTGTTTTAGAAAATTATGACACCACTGTCATAAATGTCAACAAAACTTTGTTTTGTGGGTTTCGCGCGATACTTGCGCCTGTGAATACCACGACCGAACCCACTTCACCCCTGCCCAGCCGCTTTGTGGATTGGCTGGGCGAACGCTCGGCCCAAGTGGATCTGCTGCGCAAGGGGGAACGCACGCGTTTTGCCCTCAAATCGGCGGCGTCGCGCCTGCTGGAGGAAAAAGGTTATGACCGCTTTTCCACCGGCGACGTGTCCGATTACGCCGACGTGACGCGCACCGCGTTCTACAACTACTTTCCCAGCAAGCAGGCCCTGGTGCTGGAGCTGCTGGAAGATTTCCTGACCTTTTTGCGGCTGTCGCTCAAGCCGGTGCGCCGCTCGCGTGACCCGGCGGCGGCTGTGCTGGAGACCAATCTGGCGTATGTGCGGTTTTTTTCCGTTAATGCGCAAGTCATCCTGTCGATCCAGCATTTGCGCCGAGCCCTGTCCGGCGCCGAGCGGCAGCACTTTGACCTGAACGACTGGTGGGCACGCAAGGTGGCGCAAGTCATCATGCAAAGCAGCGGCCAGCAGGACGGCACCCGTTCACGTTTTGCCCTGGCGACGGCTTACGCCCTGGAGGCCATGGTGGACGGTTTCCTGACCGAACTGTATGTGCGCAAGAACCCGAACCTGGTGGCGCTCAAGCTCAGTGAAGAAGAGGTGGCGAAAATCCTGTCCGATGTGTGGACTGGCGCCACCGGACTGCAGGGCACGACAGAGTCGGATTGATTTGGTATAAAAATAGCCATTAGCCCACCATATATATGGTGTTGTTGCTATCAAAATGATAGTTTACGACGAGGTTCGGATTCGACAGCATGCGCCAGGACAAACTCGGCGATGGATGTGACGTCCGACAGGTGCAGATGTGATAGCCCGGGTGTCACCGATCTTTGTGACGGCAATGTCGGTGGTCGGTCGCTGGCAATGGCCACAATGCCGGGCCAGTCTGGCCACAGGGTGTTTTTGTTCAGGGACTCACGCCACACTTCCAGCTTGGGAAAGTCTCCGTTCTTGAACCCCTCCACCAGCACCAGGTCGCAGTGCTGCATGCGATCCACCAGATAGTCCAGCGCAGGTTCCGCAGCGCCACGCAACTCGTGCATCAGAGCCCAGCGATCATTGCCCAGCAAAAGCACCTCCTTGCAGCCGGATTCACGCAGGCGGTAGGAGTCTTTGCCCGGGCGGTCAATGTCAATGTTTTTGTGGCTGTGCTTGATCAGGGATACGGTCAGACCACTGGCCGCAATGGTCGGCACCAGGCGCTCCAGCAGTGTTGTCTTGCCCATGCCGGAATGTCCGGCGATGCCAAACAGCTTCATCACGGTCTCCTTTGTGCATCAAACCTGTGTAAAGAACCCGATTCCGACCAGTGTCAGCAGCGTCAAGCCGCAGGCAATCAGCACAAAGCCCAAGGCCTTGGACAGCGCCAGTCTGGTGGGTGACGGGGCATTCACCAAGTACTTCTCCAACTCACCACTGGCCACCAGCCGCTCATACTCCTTGGCGTGGTCATGCTTGAACTCTTCCACCGAGAAGCTGCCGGTGAACATCACCACCTCCACCGGGAACTTGTCGGGGCGGAAATGGTTGTTGAAGAAATGCACGGTGAACAGGAACACCACCGCCAGGAACGCCTCTTCGGCATGGAAGATCGCCGCCACGTTGAACACCCAACCCGGCAGGAAAGCCCCAAAGAAGTTGGGCAGCCACATGATCAGACCACTCACCCCAATGATGGTCACCCCCCAGAACGGTGCCCAGTAGTCAAACTTCTCCCAATAGGTCCAGTGGTCAAACTGCGGGCGTGGCCCTTTGCCAAAGAACCACTTGAACATGGCAATCATGTCTTTGCCATCTTGCAGATTCGGCACCAGAGACTCCGGCCCAAAGATCTTGAAGCTGCGCCAGTTCCTGGCCAAGCGCCACACCACATAGAACAAGTGCCAGAAGAACACCCCGGCAAAGATCACCGCATTGGTGCGGTGGATGATGCCCGCAATGTGCGGCCCACCCAGTGCATTCATCAGGGTCGAGGCCCAAGGCGAGGCCGGGTAGAACAGCGGAATGCCGGTCAGGGTCAGCACCATCAAACTCAAGGCGAAGACGATGTGGGCCACCCGCCAGATCGGGCTGAAGCGGCGAACGTGTTTGCCCCGGTAGGGTTCGGGCACGCTGGCCAGGCGGATGTGTTTCTCACCGGCATGGGCTTTGCGTTCCTTGAATTCACGGTAGAACCACAGCAGGGTGTGTAACCAGAAGAAGGCAAAGGTGCCGACCAGCAACTGCAGCATGATTTGCCAGGCGATCCAGATTTGCGGGTATTTGTTGAAGTCCCCTGAGTGACCATGCGGTTGGTAGGTGGCAAACCCAGCCGGGGCCAAGGCCAGCTCTTTCTTGCCGCTGTGGCAGGACTGGCAGGTTTTGAGCAGGTTATTGGCATGCACGGTGGATTTGGGGTCACTCACCTTGGTGATCTTGTGGCTGCCGTGGCAGTCATAACACTTGGCGGTGTAGGCATAACCCAGGGTGCTGATTTGCCCGTGGTAGGTGGCCATGTAGGTTTTGAGATTGTCTTTGTGGCAGGAGCCACATTGGTCGGTGACCGCCAGTTTGAAGGGGTCGATGCTGGAGCTGGTGATGGCATGGCTGGAGTGGCAGTCGGTGCACACGGCGGCTTTGACATCTTGTTTGTCCATGACAGCCTTGCCGTGCACTGAGCCGGAGTAGCTGTCAAGCTGGTCTTCGTGGCATTTGGAGCCACAGGACTCGGCAATACCCAAGCGCCATTGGTCGTAGGCGGGGGTGTTTTTGCCTGGCACATTGAAGCTGTGGGTGTCGTGGCAGTCGTCGCAGGTGGCGTTGGGTTTTGTCTTGTCGTCTTCACTCATGCGGGCATGGAAAGACTTGTTGTAGGCCTGGATGTTTTTGACCACCAGTTCCAGCTTGGGTTTGTCTTTGGCGGTGCCTGCTTTCTGGGCTTCTTGCCAGAGGGTTTCATGGCAGCCAGCGCAGTCGACCTTGGCCAGTTTCAGGGCTGGGTCTTTGCTGTGGGCGTTGGCGGTTTCAGCGTTGTCTTTGATGTCGGTGTGGCAGGCCACACATTGCATTTTGGCGTGCACACTTTGGCCGAACTTGTCGGGCAGCACCGCATGCAATTCCCGTTTTTCATCGTCTTTGCCGGGCACTTCGATTTTGGCTTTTTGGCCGTCGTGGCAACTCAGGCAGGTGGTGTTGTCGAGTTTTGGGCTTGCGCAAAGGGCGGAGAAACTC
>NZ_JAQTWM010000018.1:0-34569 GCF_028689305.1 Rhodoferax sp.
GAGCGCACGGTCAATGGCGAGGACTTTCTGACGTTGCGGGCGCGGTCATCGTTGGGTGTCCTGCCAGAGTTGATTGAAAGCAAAGTCCCGCCGGATCAATTGGTGAAGGTGCGCGAGACACTGAGTAAGCTGGTAGAGGCCGCATATCGCGCAGGCCCTGAGTCGATTGTGGATCGGGCGAAAGATGTCGCACAGTGGGCAGTCGGCACTTGGCTTGCAAGCCAGCGCGACGAGCCAGACTTGCGCAAGAAGGATCTGGGCAAGCTCGCTGCTGCTTTGGACGGCGAGGCGACAGCGGTCTTGCAAGGTGTAAGCAAGGCGTTGGCGCGGCTGCATGCGCGCGGTAAGCCGAATGTTCAAGAAGAAAAGGGCAGCTGCGACGTGACCGAAGACGATGCGGAATTTGCGCTCGCGACGATTGGGTTGTTACTGCGAGAAATTGGATGGGCTCGGCGGTGAGTCGATGCAAAATGCGGGGAGTCTGTATGAACGATCAGTTGTTTGCCCTTAAATACCCTTTAGTAAGCAGGTTTTCTAGGTGCAATTCCCAATGCAATACTCTTTGCAAGTGTTAAGCTATAACTAAACAAATGTACGTATTAACCGAAATCAGGGTGAGTGACTTTGAGGCAGGGGTGGTGTCTGCACAAGGACGGTTCAAAGTGGTATCGCCGTGTACAGATCCTGAGCGAAGAGATTCGGCGAATGTGTTTGAGACGGTTAGTGGCATGGGTGGGAGTGACCGCAAGCAAGCTTTGGCGGGTTTGAAAATGCTGGTGAAGTTGGCACAGTTAGGCAAGCCGTTTAATCAGCTTGCCGATCCAAAGACGGTGCACGAGGCTTTTGCTCCTTTTTACTGTGCGCTGACCAAGAAGGAAGAAACGGTGTGGCGGTATCGGCATGGTGACATTCGGATTCTGTTTTATTACGCGGCCGACAAGGTGGTCTTGTTGACGCACACATTGCCCAAACGTACTGACAGGCTTTCAGCAAAAGACATCAACCAAGCCAAGCAGGCCGTGGTTGAATTTTTGACGGCATCCCGAACTGCAGCGGGTCTGCAGTGGATTGAATGAAGTGAGATGACTATGGAACACAAACCTCTTTTTGGCGATTTGATTGCTGCCCACGAAGGGCTGGCAGAAGAGCTCAAGGCCGTGGATGTGGCAGCTGATTTGACGCTGCTGCTGCACCACGCAGGCAAGTCGCGTGCTGATCTGGCACGTGCCTTGGGCTGGAGTCGTGCGCGCGTGACGCAAGTGCTTTCCGGCAACGAAAATCTTACAGTCCAGACCATTGCGGCAGTGACCAAGGCCTTGGGCTATACCTTTGATGCTGTGTTTCGCAAAGCAGGTGCCCCCGCAGCTGTCCAGCCTTGGGATTCACAAGCTACTTTGGCGCTGGATATGGTGGATGCGCCCGATCTGCAAAGCTGGATGAGTCGCAAAACTATGCAGCCGATGGCAGGTCGATTCGATGGTGCCGCGGAGTTCGTGCATTTTGATTGGCAGTTCGAAGCGTCCAATAACGACGCGATGTTCCAGGAGGTTGCCTGTGCAGCTTAGCCCTTTGCAGTTGCTGGAGTACACGTTTGATGGAGTGTCTGTGGTGCCCGTGGACGGGTACAAAGCCGACCCGGCATTTGCACCTGGCTTGGTGTTTTTCCCCGGAAAACTTGCAATGTCGGCAGATACTGGCTTGGCCTTATTGGACGAAAAGGAAAAATACTCCGACTTTGGCGTCAAGTTGACTTTGCGCGTTGGCCCTAAAGAGGATGCTCAAGCGCCCTACAACATTCAGGTTTCCGTCCGTGGCATTGTGCGTATGCACCTAACCCAAGTAGATGGGCAAGCCGAAGAGCGCCGAGTTCGTGCGTTGGTTAACGGTGCTTCGCTGTTGTACGGGGCTGTGCGCGAGATGGTGAGCACCATTACTAGCAGGTCAGCCCATGGGCCGTTGTTGTTGCCATCACTGAATTTCCAAGATTTAGCTAAGCACCAATCTGAGAGAGTTGAGCCTGCGGCCTTGCCGGCATCGTCTTCGCCAAAGCGTAGAGCTAAAGCGAAGCCAGAGTCAGAGGTGTAGGTCGGAATTGACCCCTTTCTCCCTCCGCATCTTCGTCGCCGACGGCGACCCCGACGGCCTGCGCATCGTCGACAAGTCCAACTGGATCGGCAAGGCGCTGGTGTTCCCGCGTGCGCTGCTGCCGCAGGTCAAGGTCCGGCCCGAGCTGGCGCAGACCGGGGTGTACCTGCTGCTGGGGCCGCGCCCGGACGGCGAGGGCGACATGCTCTACGTGGGCGAGGGCGACCCCATCCGCCCCCGGCTGGAGAGCCACTACGCGCAAAAGGACTTCTGGACCCGCGCCATCGGCTTCACCACCACCACGGCCGGGCAGCTCAACAAGGCGCATGTGCAGTTTCTGGAGTCGCGCCTCATCGCCCTGGCCCGCGCCGCCAAGCGCATGCCGCTGGACAACGCCAACCAGCCCGCCGAGCCATCCCTGAGCGAGGCCGGCCGGGCCGACATGGAAGTCTTCCTGGGCCACATGCTGGGCATGCTGCCGGTGCTGGGGGTGCATGCGTTTGAGCAGGTCAGGCTGTCGGCACCGATTGCACTGGCGGCAGGTGCGGCAGTTGCTGATGCCGTCGGAGTGGTGTTAACTTGCGGCGGTAGAGGTTTCGAGGCCAGGGGCATGGACACGGCACAGGGTTTCGTTGTGCTCGCGGGCTCCACTGCAACGCCCAAGGTCGGTACTTCCTTGGGGGGCAATCTGCAGGCGATGCGCCAGGTCTTGCTGACCAGTGGCGTGTTGGTGGAAGTGGAAAGCGTGTATCGATTCACGCAAGACTATGTATTTAGTTCTCCAAGCAATGCCGCCGCCACGGTTCTGGGCCGTGGCGCCAATGGCCGCGTGGAGTGGAAGAGCGCGGACGGGCGCACGCTGAAGGTGTTGCAAGAGGCGGAGGCAGGGCAGTAAACCCATTTGCATCTTTTTTGATAGCTGCTTGAGCAATAAATACGAGGGCTAGAGCCCGATTTCTTCTGGGGGAAGAGCATGAAAGAGCTGCACGTACTGCTGGACTATGAAAACGTCCAGCCGTCACTGGAGGCGCTGGCCAAGCTGGCACCGGGGTTTACCGACGTGTGGCTGTTCCATGGCCCGCACCAAGCCAAGCAGGCGCAGGCTTACGCTGCCGGCCACGAGCGGGTGACGCTGGTGCCGCGCTCGGGCCAGGGGCCCAATGCGCTGGACTTCCATGTGGCGTTCTACTTGGGCTATGTGGCGGCCAGACACCCGGACGCCGAGTTGGTGGTGGTAGCCAACGACCGTGGGTACGACCCCATGCTGGCCCATGCCCGCATGCTTGAGTTTCGTGCCCGGCGCGTTGGCTACAAGGTGCCTGCTGTCAAGAAGGTTGCTGTGGTGAAACCCGCTGTGCCAGCAGCCGTGCTTGTAGCGGCCAAGAAGGCAGTGGCCAAGAAAGCCCTAGCGAAAAAGGCAGTGGCAAAGAAGATTGCGCCCAAGCCGGCGGCGCCCGTCAAAGCTATTGCTGCCAAAAAGGCACCCGCAGCCAAGAAAGCGACTGCAGTCAAAAAAGCCGTGGCCAAGAAAGCTACGGCACCCAAGCCAGCCAAAGCAGCACAACCAGCCAAACCACCCAAGCCCGCACCTGTGCCCCAGGCCACCCCCGAGGCCAAGACCCTGGCCAGGATTCAGCAAGGCTTTGTCAAGATGGGTAGCAAAGCACCACAAAAGGTAAAGCCGTTTTTGCGGCATGTGGGCGCGCTGTTGGGCAAAGACAGCACCGCCGAACAGGTTGACGCCATGGTGGCCAAGCTGGAGGCTGCGGGCTCTGTGTGGTTTATCGGTGATGAGGTGGTTTACGGCCGCAAATAGCCGCTTGCACAGTATTCGCGAGGGCTAGAGCCCTATTTCAATCCCAAAGCACGCGCCGCGCCCATTCTGGCATGGGCTGCACCAGCTCTTGCGTCCAGTCGCCTTTGCAGGTGGCCACGGCAGTGTGGGTGCCGGGTGTCACTTCGGCAGAGTCGTAAAGAATGGCGGCGTCGGCCACGCGCACCGCGTGGGTCAGGTGGGCAAGCGTGCGCGGGTAGCGCGCCAGAATGCGCTCGGGCGGCACCGGGTGGCCGCCCTCGGTAACGCGCTGCGCGACGCGCGCCAGCAGGCGTTCTGGTTGATCCAGCGCCACCACCAGCAACATGACAAAGAAGCCCTTTGCCTGTGCTTCTTGAATGAGCGCCAGTTTGGATTCGTGTGAGAACACGGTTTCGCTCACAAACGATTGGCCTGCTCGCAACAGCGCGGCCCGGCGCGCATCGGCCCACTGGCGTGCATGTTCAGAGCGCTGCTCTGGGTCGGTGATGTGTTGCAGGTGGGCAGCCTCGTGCAGGTCGGCGTTCACAAATTCGGCGGTGGCCGGGATGGTGCCTGCCAACACCAGCGCGCGGTACAGGGTGGACTTGCCAGCGCCGTTGGGTCCGGCCAGCAGGTAGAAGACGGGTTCCCCCATGTCAGGCGGCTGTCGGGCCTGCTTTACTCCGGTTGCTGGCTACCACCTCGCGCACGCGCTGCGCCAGGCTGCCATCGTTTTCCACGGCCATAAATTGGGCAAGCAGGGCGTCTGCCTGGCTGGCCGGTTCGCTTGCGGCGGGGCGAGCGCGCCGGGCGGCGGCTTCGTAGGTGGCAATGGCGGTTTGTGCTTCTTGCGCAGTCAGGCCGCTGTGCTCCACGATGCGGCCCAGTGTGGCCCAGTATTCCACCTGGCCCGCCACCGAGCGGCGCATGGGCTGTGCAGCTTCACGTGCTTGGTTCACCAAAGCGGTGGGTAGTTTGACGGATGCAAAACCGCTGTGAGCTTGGGTCATAGAATTTCTCCTGATTGGCGCATTTTGCGCCATTACGGTAATTCCTTGCAATAGACGTGGCTAGACAAATGAGTTATCCATCGTTAAAGTAATGAATCCTTACTTTCCGCAAAATGCCATGCTTGCCAAACTCACTTCCAAAAACCAGCTTACGCTGCCCAAGAGCGTGACGCAGGCCGTGGGTGCCACGGAATACTTCGATGTGGAGGCCCGTGCCGGGCAGATCATCCTCACGCCCGTGCGCATTCAGCGCGGTGACGCGGTGCGGGCCAAGCTGGCGGAACTCAACCTCACCAATGACGATATGACCGCCGCCGTGGCCTGGGCCAGAGCGCCGCAAGCCGCGCCAGCTATGGCTGCCGAGCCAGTGGCTGCGTATGCGTCAAAGCCTGCCAAGCCCAAGAAGTCGGTTGCCAAAAAGCCTCTGCCCAAAGCATGAGCGCCCCTGTGCGCGTGGTGTTGGACACCAACGTGGTCTTGTCCGCGTTGGTGTTTGGCGGTGGCGCTGCAGGGCAGGTGCGCCGGGCCTGGCAGCGGGGCGCACTACTGCCATTGGCCAGCACGGTCACGGTGCAAGAGCTGGTGCGGGTGCTGGCCTACCCCAAGTTCCGCCTCTCCCAAGCTGACCAGGACGAATTGTTGGCCGACTACCTGCCTTACACCCAGACGGTCCGCATCCCCAAGCCGCCGCCCCAGGTACTCCCGTGCCGCGATGTGCTGGACGAACCGTTTATGCATTTGGCGGTGGTGGGCAAAGCGCAAGTGCTGGTGTCCGGTGACCGGGATCTGCTGGCCATTGCTGCAGAGTTTGAGCAGGCCAGCGGTTGCCCGATTTTGACTTTGGATGCGTTTTGCAAGGGCTACCTTGATGTGTAATGCTCGCTACTGATTGAAGCCAATGAACACCACCACCAACTCCCTCGTCCAGAAGCTCTGGAACTACTGCAACGTGCTGCGCGACGACGGTATGAGCTATGGCGACTATGTGGAGCAGCTCACTTATCTGCTGTTCCTCAAGATGGCCGACGAGCGTAGCGCGCCGCCCTACAACCAGTCCAGCATCGTGCCCACCGTCTACGCCTGGCCCACGCTGCTGGCAAAGGATGGTGACGAGTTGTTTGACCACTACCGCCACCTGTTGGAGAAGCTGGGGCAAGAGAAAGGCACGCTGGGGCTGATCTTCGGCAAGGCACAAAACAAGTTTCAAGACCCGGCCAAGCTGCGCCGCGTGATCGTGGATTTGATTGGCGCCGAGACCTGGACCATTCTGGGTGCCGACGTAAAAGGCGATGCGTATGAGGGCTTGCTGGAGAAAAACGCCCAAGACACCAAGAGTGGCGCGGGCCAATACTTCACGCCGCGTGCACTCATCCAGGCGATGGTGGACTGCATTGCCCCGCAGCCCGGTGAGCGCATCACCGACCCGGCCTGCGGCACGGGTGGCTTCTTGTTCACAGCACACAACTACATCACGGCGCACAACAAAAGCCTGACGCGCGAGCAGCTTAAGCACCTGAAAGAAAAAGCTTTCACGGGGTATGAGCTGGTGCAGGGCACGGCGCGCGTGTGCGCCATGAACATGATGCTGCACGGCATTGGCTCTGAAAAATCCGTGCCCGTGGTGGTGGGCGATGCACTGGCCGCCGACCCCGGCGAGCGCTTTGAGGTGGTGTTGGCCAATCCGCCGTTTGGCAAAAAGAGCAGCACCGTCATCGTGGGCGAAGACGGCCGCACCAGCACCGAGAAAGACACCATTGAGCGCGACGACTTCTGGGCCACCACCAGCAACAAGCAGCTCAACTTTGTGCAGCACATCAAGACCCTGCTGGCCACCCACGGCCGCGCGGCCGTGGTGCTGCCGGACAACGTGCTGTTTGAAGGCGGGGCGGGCGAGACCATCCGCAAAAAGCTGCTGCACGAGTGCGATGTGCACACGCTCCTTCGTCTGCCCACCGGCCTGTTCTACGCCCAGGGTGTGAAGGCCAACGTGCTGTTCTTTGAGAAAAAGGGTGCCAGTGAAACACCGTGGACCCGGCAGTTGTGGATTTACGACCTGCGTACCAACAAACACTTCACCCTCAAGACCAACCCGCTCACGCGGGCGGACCTGAATGAGTTTGTGGCGCTGTACCAGGCCGGCAATCGCCACCGGCGCCAAGCCACGTGGTCACCCGAGAAGCCGGATGGCCGCTGGCGCGCCTACAGCTATGACGAACTGGTGGCGCGCGACAAGACCAGCCTGGACATTTTCTGGCTCAAGGACGAGAGCCTGGCCGACAGCGACAACCTGCCTGCACCAAGTGTGATCGCTCAGGAGATTGTGGAAGACCTGCAGGCGGCGCTGGAGCAGTTCAAGCTGATCGCCGCCGATCTGACTGAAAATGCTATTGATTAGATAGCTTCTTGCGCAAATTTCACGCGGGTTACATGCCGATTTGATTCATAGTGCAGACATGAAAACCTTCTACAACCACCTGCACGCCCGGCACCAGGGCAAAGTCGAAATGTTCCGTGGCGCCCTGGTGCCGTGTTTTGAAGTACCGGCGCGGGTTGACCATGTGCTGGCAGAGTTGACACATCGCCAGCTCGGCAGTGTACGCCCGCCGCAGGTGTTTGATGACCAGGCCTTGCTGGCCGTGCACAGCCAGCGTTATCTGGCCTTTCTGCGCACGGCCTGGGCGCAGTGGCTGGCGCTGGACCCAGCCAATGCGGACAGGGACATCCTCCCTTCCGTGTGGCCCACGCGCACCTTTCGCACCGACATCGAGCCCGACAACTTCGCCGCCAAGGTCGGTCTGTATTCCTACGATGCCGGCACACCCTTCACCGCCGGCACCTGGGTAGCGGCGCGTGCTGGCGCCGACTGTGCGCTGAGCGCGGCGCAGCAGGTGTTGGCGGGCGACCGCGCGACCTTTGCGCTGAGCCGCCCGCCCGGCCACCATGCGGGCGCCGATTTTTTTGGCGGCTACTGCTTCCTCAACAACGCCGCGTTGGCCGCGCAGTACCTGTGCGATGGCGGCTTGGCCAAGGTGGCGGTGCTCGATATCGACTACCACCATGGCAACGGCACGCAGGCCATCTTCTACGACCGGCCCGACGTGTTCTTTGCCAGCATCCACGGCGACCCGCGCACCGAATACCCGTTCTATCTGGGGCATGCCGACGAGACCGGTGCGGGTGCGGGTGAAGGTGCCAACCTCAACCTGCCGTTGCCGCGCGGTACGGACTACCGCCACTGGGCCGCCGCGCTGGACACCGCACTGGCACGCATCCAGCAGTTTGGCGCCCAGGCCCTGGTGGTGTCGCTGGGCATGGACACCTTTGCCGGCGACCCAATCTCGGGCTTCAAGCTTCAGACAGGCGACTACCTGCGTGTGGGCGAAGACTTGGCCCGCGCGCAGCTGCCCACGGTGTTTGTGTTTGAAGGGGGTTATGCCGTGGCTGAAGTGGGTGTGAATGCCGTGAATGTGTTGCAGGGTTTCTGGCAGACCACGGCTTGACGCAGGTCGCAGCGGCAGGAAGGGTGGGTCATGCTGGCAAGCGAGCCTTGGAAGGCAGTCATTGGCGGAAAAGCGGGAAAGTATTTTTACTAGAGGAAACCCTGAGGGGAAGACCGCTAAAGTCCCGCAAATTTTGCATCGTAATAAATGGCGTCAGGGTTACTACCCGGTTTTTGAAAAAACCAAGGGATAACCCTTGCTTGACAGGAAAGTTACGTCAGTTTTCTGTCAGTGGCTTCCATAACATTCGACCCCAGCGCCCGTCGAGGTGCTTTCTTTCAAACTAGACTGGAGATATCAATATGGCAACTGCAGTGGCCGCACGGCCCATGACGCCTGAAGAGAGGAAAGTGATCTTCGCTTCATCCTTGGGTACGGTTTTTGAGTGGTATGACTTTTACCTTTACGGCTCACTCGCAGCCATTATTGCCAAGCAGTTCTTCAGTGGTCTGGATGCGGGCTCGGCCTTCATTTTTGCGCTGTTGGCGTTTGCTGCCGGCTTCATCGTGCGTCCTTTTGGCGCGTTGGTGTTTGGCCGTCTGGGGGACATGATTGGTCGTAAATACACCTTCCTGGTGACCATTTTGATCATGGGTTTGTCCACCTTCATCGTGGGCATCTTGCCGAACTACGCCAGCATTGGTGTGGCTGCGCCGGTGATCCTGATCGCCCTGCGCATGTTGCAAGGCCTGGCACTGGGTGGTGAGTATGGTGGTGCGGCAACCTATGTGGCCGAGCACGCTCCTCAGGGCAAGCGTGGCGCTTACACCTCCTGGATTCAGACCACGGCCACTTTGGGCCTGATGCTGAGCCTGATGGTGATTCTGGGTACACAAACAGTCCTGGGCCCGGTTGTGTTTGCCGACTGGGGCTGGCGTGTTCCGTTCATCGTGTCCATTCTGCTGTTGGCTGTGTCCGTGTGGATCCGCTTGAGCATGAACGAGTCTCCGGCTTTTGCCAAGATGAAGGCTGAAGGCAAGACCTCCAAGGCGCCCTTGTCCGAGTCTTTTGGTCAGTGGAAAAACCTGAAGATCGTGATTTTGGCCTTGATCGGTTTGACCGCTGGTCAGGCTGTGGTGTGGTATTCGGGCCAGTTCTACGCGTTGTTCTTCCTGACCCAGGCACTGAAGGTGGATGGCCCCACAGCCAACATTTTTGTGGCAGTTTCCCTGATCATCGGCACACCTTTCTTCATCTTGTTTGGCGCCTGGTCTGACAAGATTGGCCGCAAGCCCATCATCATGGCGGGGTGTCTGCTGGCTGTTGTGACTTATTTCCCGGTGTTCACCGCCCTGACCAAGGCCGCTAACCCGGCACTGGCCGAAGCGCAAGCCAAGAACAAGGTGACCGTCACCGCTGATCCGGCCGAATGCTCCTTCCAGTTCAACCCCACTGGCACGGTCAAGTTCACCAGCTCCTGCGACATCGCCAAGCAAGTGCTGGCTGGCTCGTCTGTGAGTTATGACAACCTGCAGGGCACTGCCGGCACACCAGCCAAGATCAAGATTGGTGAAGTCGAGATCCAGAGTTATGCCTCCAAGGGTCTGCCTGCTGACGAAGCCAAGAAGAAAGATGGCGAATTCAAGAAGGCTGTGGCTGAGGCCTTGAAGGCGGCTGGTTACCCGAGCAAAGCCGATCCGGCACGTATCGACAAAGTCATGGTGATTGCGATCCTGACTTACCTCGTGATCCTGGTGACCATGGTGTATGGCCCGATTGCTGCCATGCTGGTGGAACTGTTCCCGACCCGCATTCGTTACACATCCATGTCGCTGCCGTATCACATTGGTAACGGCTGGTTCGGCGGCTTGCTGCCCACTACCGCATTCGCTATCGTGGCGCAGACCGGCAATATGTACAACGGCTTGTGGTATCCGATCATCGTGGCGGGTATGACGTTTGTGGTTGGCATGTTGTTTGTCAAGGAAACCAAGGACGTGGATATCTACGCCAACGACTGAGTGTTTTAGATTCGACACACCGGGCCACGTGGCCTGGTGCGTGGTGACCGGGGCCCTCCACGCGAGGGCCTTTTTTTGCCCCCTTCATGCGGGGCTATTTCTCAAGGTATTTGATATGTGGAAAATTGTTGTGGCTTTTGTGGTGTTTGCCGGCTTGGCGATCCTGATGTTGAGCAAGGGGGGCAATATTGATATGGGGGGTGAGAAGCACGGTGCCGAAGCCACTCATGCACCCGAAGCGGCCGCATCTGCATCAGCGCCAGTCAGCGCCGCAAAATAGCGCTTGCATGGGGCTGCTGGCTGGCGTGAGGAAGGGTATTTCCGTAGTGGTTTGAGAGATTCAAATACTAGAATTTGCGCATGAAATACGTCAAGACAGAGCTCGGCCAACAGGCTTTCAAGGCCCGTTCTGCGCTGTTGTCGTCGCGCCAGCGCGCGGCGTTTATTCTGTTTGATGGGATCAAGTCGCACGAACAGGTGCTTGCCGCGACGGCGGGCATGGGTATCACGGCAGAAGATATCGCCTACTTGCTGCGCGAGGGCTTGATCGCCGAGGTACCGGGAGCCCGTGCGTCAAGCGCATCCAGTGACCCTGTGGTGAATGAGGCGCAGCCCACCACACCCCCTGCCCCGGAGCCGGACAAGACACCTCAGCAGCGTTACGCTGCCGCCATGCCTTTGGCGACCAAGGTCACTGCCAGCCTGGGCCTGCGCGGGTTCAGGCTGAATCTCGCGGTAGAGGCGGCGAGTGGTTACGACGACCTGCTCGCGCTACTTCCAAGAATACAGGAAGCAGCAGGCGAGAAGACCTGCGTGGATCTTGAGCGCGCCCTCAAGTATTGATTTCAGACACCCGACCCGGATGGACTCGGCCCTGCAAAACGAGGGCGTCGTCTGTTTGCGTCCGATGATGGGTGCTTACTTACACAAGGAGGCTGCATGAAATTGGCTTTGTTGTCCGATATTCACGCCAACTTTCAAGCTCTGGAGGCCTGCCTTGAGCACGCCGAATCTGCTGGTGCACGGCAATTTGCTTTCCTGGGAGATCTGGTGGGTTATGGTGCTGACCCGGTGGCCGTGATCGACAAGGTGCGTGACCTGGTGGCACAAGGTGCCCTGGTGGTCAAGGGCAACCACGACGCCATGGCGGTGACACCTCCGGTTGACGCCAAACATCTCGGCAACAGCACGGCGCAGTGGACTTGCGCGCAACTGGATGCGCAGCAAAAAGATTTTCTGGACAAACTGCCGCTGACTCTCCAGTACCAAGCCGTTTTACTGGTACATGCCAGCCTGGATGGTCCGGCGTTGTGGCGCTACGTTTCTGACCAGCGTGCGGCGACCGCCAGTATGGATGCCGGTGCCGCCTGGCCGGATGTTCGTTACATTTTTGGCGGACATGTCCATCTGCAGACTCTGTATTACGGTGGTATGGGGGCAAGTCTGATGAAATTTGAACCCACACCTGGCATCGCGGTACCTGTTCCAAGACACCGGCGCTGGTTGGCCACCATTGGCTCGGTTGGGCAGCCGCGAGATGGTAACCCGCAGGCCATGTACGCCATGTTTGACACCGACAAGCTGCAGTTGACCTTTCATCGGGTGGACTACGATTACCAGGCGGCGGCCACCGCGATTCGTCGCGCGGGCTTGCCGGTCTTTTTTGCCGATCGACTGGAGAGGGGACAATGAAGTTGCTGGAGCCAGGGGAAGAGCTCGACGGTTTCACCATCGACGAGTGCATCCATTCCGGAGGGATGGCGCATATCTACCGTGTTCATTACACTGCCGGCGCGCAAGACCCGGGTTTTCCGCTGGCCATGAAAATCCCGCGTATGACGGCGGGTGATGGTGCGGAAAACATCGTCAGTTACGAGGTGGAATACCAGATCATGCAGACGGTGGCAGGGTCGCATGTGCCACGTTTTGTCGCGGCCGGTGATCTGGAAAACGTGCCTTATCTGGTCATGGAATATGTGCAGGGGAAAACGCTCGAACACTGGCTCGACCCTGAACGTTTACCTTCCCCGCAAGAGGTGGCTCGGCTGGGAGCCGCCGTGGCCACGGGCGTCCATAGTTTGCACCAGCAAAACACGGTCCACCTGGACCTGAAGCCGGCCAATGTCATCATCCGGGATGACGGCAGCGCCGTGTTGCTGGACTTCGGCTTGTCATGCAACACCTCTTATCCTGATCTGCTGGCCGAACAGTTGCGCAAGGCGGTGGGTTCGCCGATCTGGATTTCCCCGGAACAGGTGGTGGGTGTGCGAGGTGACCCACGCAGCGACATTTTTGCCATTGGTGTGATGTTGTACCAGTTGGTGACAGGAGAGGCGCCATTTGGCGAGCCGCAGACGCAGGCTGGACTGCGTCAGCGTCTTTGGATGGACCCGGTTCCTCCGCGCAAGCTCAAGCCTGAATTGCCGGAGTGGTTGCAGGAAATCATCCTGCGCTGCCTGGAGGCCGAGGCGGCCAAACGTTACCCGTCAGCCGCGCATCTGGCGTTTGACTTGCGCAACCCTGATCAGGTGACGATCACCGAACGTGGCCGCAATGTCAAGGGCACGGGTTTTGGCACCCACTTCAAGCGCTGGATCAAGGCGGCCGGCATGCACTACCAACCCAGCCCACCGCCGTCGCAGCAGATCGAAGAGGTACCGATTGTCATGGTGGCGGTACCAAACCGGGACGTGACGGATGCGACGTTGTATTCGTTGCGGCAGGCCGTGGCGCGCTCCATGGGCACCCGGCCCGGTGCACAGCTGGCCTGTGTCACCGTCATTTCGCCAGGGCTCACCAGTTCATCCAGCGACGAACACAGTGAGACCAGTGTCCATCGCAAACAACTGGCCGCCTTGCGGCAGTGGGCACAGCCCCTGAACCTCCCTGGCAACCAGATTTCCTTTCAGGTGCTGGAATCGGGAGATGTGGCCCAGGCCCTAGTCAACTATGCCAAAGGCAATCATGTCAGTGTGATCGTGATGGGAGCAGCGACCCATGGCCTGTTGACACAACGGTTTGTGGCCACGGTTCCGATCAAGGTGGCCATGGATGCCCCGTGCACGGTGATTCTGGTCAAACAGTCCTTGCCCTTTGAACTTCTGGTGGAACAAGCCCAGAAATTGAAGCCGATGTGGAACAAGGACCTGGACGCGCCGTTCTAGTCCGCACAGTTTGCGCCGGATATACGCGGGTGAAATCTTGAGACAATGAGATTGAATTCATAAAAGGAGACGGATTTCATGGTGACCCTGCTGGTGGTGATTTTTGTGTTGGCCTACGCCGCAATTGCGCTTGAACACCCGATCAAGGTGAACAAGTCGGCCTCGGCGCTGATCGGAGCTGGTTTGCTTTGGACGGTTTATGCCGTGGCCATGGGGGATGCGCGTCTGGTGGGGGATCAGTTGGGTGAATCCCTGATGGGCACGGCCCAGATTGTGTTCTTTCTGATGGGGGCCATGACGATTGTGGAGGTGGTTGACGCCCACAACGGTTTTGACGTGATCACCAAACGCATCAAAACCACCCAGCTGTCTTCGCTGATGTGGATGGTCGGATTTGTCACGTTCTTCCTGAGCTCGATCCTCGATAACTTGACCACCGCCATCGTGATGGTGTCGCTGATGAAAAAGCTGCTGGACCAGCGTGAGGATCGCCTGTTTTTTGCCGGCATCATCATCATTGCCGCCAATGCCGGTGGGGCCTGGACGCCGATTGGCGACGTGACCACCACCATGCTGTGGATTGGTGGCCAGGTCACCACCCTGGCCATCATGAAAAATGTTTTTCTGGCTTCCATGGTGAATTTGCTGGTGCCATTGGGCGTCACCAGTTTCATCTTGCGGGGGCGCAAGGTGATGGCGGTCAGGAGTGTGGACGATGATCAATTACAAGCCACCGATTTTGAAAAAAACCTGATGTTCTTCCTGGGTTTGGGCATCCTGGTGGCGGTGCCGGCCTTCAAAACCCTGACCCATTTGCCGCCGTTCATGGGCATTTTGTTTGGTTTGGGGATTTTGTGGCTGGTGGGGGACCTGGTGCACAAGCACAAGGAAGAAGACCAAAAGGCCCATTTCACGTTGGCGCATGCCTTGACCCAGATCGACATGGGGTCGATCGTGTTCTTCATTGGCATCCTGCTGGCGGTGGCTTCGCTGGAGCACAGCCATATCCTGACTTCGGTGGCCACGTGGCTGGATGCCACCGTGGGCCGTCAGGACATCATCGTGACCTTGATTGGCCTGGTCAGCGCGGTGGTGGACAACGTGCCGTTGGTGGCAGCGTCCATGGGCATGTACAGTTTGACCCAGTACCCGGCCGACAGCTTCTTGTGGGAATACATGGCCTACTGTGCTGGTACCGGGGGCTCGATCCTGATCATCGGTTCGGCTGCCGGGGTGGCGGCCATGGGCCTGGAAAAAATTGACTTTATCTGGTACTTCAAAAAAATCAGCTGGCTGGCCCTGATGGGGTATTTGGCGGGTGCACTGGTGTATGTGGCCCAGTTCCAGCTGTCGCGCTGACGTTGCCGGGGGCTTCGCTCACCTGTGAACGTGTTGGGGTCAGGACGGTTCAGGGTGTGTCGCGCGGGCAAATTTGAGCACCCGCGTGGCCAGCAGGGTCTCCACCAAAAAACACAGCAGAGCCAATAAAAAGCAGACCACCCCCGAGAGAAACAGGATGGTGGCGATGCGGAAAATCTGCATTTCGGTGGTTTCGCCCAGAAACAGGGCCATGATCGTCAGGCCAATCAGCAGCGCGCAGAGTGTCAGCAGGGCCATGCAGGTGTTCACCAACATGCCGCGCTGGCGCAGCCGCCGGAGTTCTGTAAAGGCATGCTCCATGGGTTTTGATGCAGGGGCTGCGTCAATGCGGTCCTCCAGGATGCGTGCCCGGTCAATGATGCGGGCCAGCCGCCCGGCCACGCTGCCGATCATGCCGGCCACGGCGGTCAACAAAAACACCGGGGCGACGGCCAGTTGAATGCCGTGGGTGACGGTGCTGAGATCGGTGGCAAAAAACATGGGTATCTCCAGTGAAAGGGTTGCTGACTTTAGCAAGCCCGACGTTGGGACCGGGAAAGCGCGGTGATCACATCAACAGCCGGTGTTGCGTCTGGTGTACAGAAGCGCGGCCAGACCGATCGCAGCCACACTCAGTGAAAGGGCCGGGAAACCGACGGTCAACGTGTGCTCAATCAATGCGCCGGAGAGGCCCGAGGCCACCAGGCCACCCAGGGTGTAGGTCAGCACCAGCACGGCGGTGCCGTTGACCAGCGCCAGCCCTTTTTCACGCGCGCCAATGTCAATCATGGCCAAGGTGTAGAGGGCGCCGCCAGCTGCGCCCCAGATACACACCATCGGCCACACCAGCCAGCTGTGATGGGTCACAAACAGGCTGGCAAAGGTAACCAGCAAGATCAGTGCGGTCAAGGCGGTCATCAAGGTTCGCCGCCCCAGGGCCGGTGATGCAAATTGATCTGCCAGGATGCCCGCAGGCATGGCCACCAAGGTGCTTCCTGCACCGCTGACGGACACCAGCAAGGCCGCCGCGCTCGCACCCAGGCCCAACGTCAGTCCATACAGCGGCAGGACCGAGGCCAGGCCCAGCTCAAAAAAGCCACCCACAAAACCCGCCAGCATGACCACCGGGTGGGCCAGCACGGCATGCCAGAGCCCGTTCAGACCGACGTGGGCGGTGCCAGTGTCGTGATCCGGCGGCAGCACGGGGATCCATGCCGTCCAGGCCAGACCGGCGGTGAGCAGGGCGATGACCAGCCACGGTGCGTCGCGGCTGTCGGGGCCGATCCAGGCCAGCAGTGTGGGACCAATCACAAAGGTCAGTCCGATCATGGTGGCAAAGGCGCCGATGTAGCGGCCAGTTTGCCCGGGTGGGGCGAATTCGGCAATAAACGCCTCGGCCAGCACCCAGCGCAGCCCGTCGGCCAAGCCGGCCATCAGGACCAGAGCCAGCCATAACCCCAGGCTGGTGGTCGTGAAAAAGACCATCGCAGCGACCAGTGGCATGGCTGAAGACAGCCACATGGTGGTTCTACGCCCCATTTTTTGGGTCACGATGGACGCAAACGGGGTCATGACGAAAATGCCCAGCCAGGTCGAAGCCGCAAACAGGCCCGCCACCGTGGTGGACACCTCGGCCTTCTTGAGTGTCAGCAACATCAGAGGTGACAGCATGAAAACCCCGGACAGCTGAAACAGGGTGGAGAAAAAGACGCTGACAAGACCTCTTTTTGAACCGGCTGCGTGGGCCTGTTGGGCTTTGGCCATGGCCCTTATACGGCGCGCGCCTGCAAAATCGCCTGCGCCACTTCCGCAAAACCAGTGCCGCGCTCACTGCGCGTGATGTAACGCGGCTGGTGTGTCAGCTCGGCCTCAAAGCGGCGAATGTTGGCCACCCCGACGCTGTGGGGAAAGTGGGCAAACATGAGTTGGTCGTTGGTGGAGTCACCAACATAGACCCACTGGTCAAGCTCCTGGTCCAGCTCGCGCTGGAGCAGTTCGCGCACGATCCAGCGTGCGCCCGAGAGTTTGTTGTGCTCGCCGTACCAGCCGTTGATATGGATGCTGCTGACGGTGGCTGTCATGCCGGCGCTTTGCATGATGCGTACCGCGTGGGCGATGTCTGCCGCCGACAGGTGACTGAACTCGCTGTGGTCAATGGCTATGTCGGTCTCGCGTCCGGGTGAATCCTGCGACAGCCGGGCGTGGGGGATCTCGTGCAGGACCTGTTGTGCCACAAGCTGCATCTTCAGGTGATTGTCGGCTCGTGTGGTGGCATCCTGTTGATATATTTTTGATAGCTGTCTAGGCTTATTTTGTGCGGGCTGGAGGCCATTTTTGCTTGTATTCTTGACCGACTCCGACAAGGCGGCAACCGCTTCCACCCAGGCCACCGCGCCGTTTTCGGCCACAAAGGCGTCCATCGGCCAGGGCATCACCCCCCGGGCCAGATCACCGCAAGCAAATGGTCCACACCAGCCGATGGGCCGCCCGGTGATGGCCATCACATGCAAACCGGCCTGCTGCAGATCAGCCAGGGCGCCCAGGGCATCAGGGGTGATGGCGCCGTCGGTGGTCAGGGTGTCGTCGATGTCGGTCAACACGCCCACAATGCGACGGCGTTGTGCCAGTGGCCAGTGTGCCAATGCGTCCATATCAGGCGGCCGTTTGCAGCGCCAGCCCGGCGTGCTCGCGTAGCGGGTGGAAGTGGATCTTGGGAAAGCGCTCCTGCGCCAGCCGCACGTCATATGGGCTGGTGCACAGGTAGGCCAGGGTGTCGGCCGCGTCGCGCGCCATGCGCTGTGGATAGGCGTTGACGAAGTCCTTCAGTTCCTGTGGCGTGTCGGCGGTGATCCAGCGCGCGCCGGTGTACTGGCTGCTCTCCAGGCGGATGTCGGCATCGTATTCACCCTTGAGTCGGTGCTGCACCACTTCAAACTGCAGTTGCCCCACGGCGCCCAGCAGCATGTTGCCGCCCATCTCGGGCCTGAACACCTGGATGGCACCTTCTTCCCCCAGCTGGGCCAGCCCCTGCTGCAGCTGTTTGGTCCGCAGCGGGTTTTTCAGCACCACAGTCATGAACATTTCCGGCGCAAAAAACGGCAGTCCGGTGAACAGCAGGTTGACCGAGCCGTCGGTGATGGTGTCGCCCAGCTGCACACCGCCGTGGGTGGTAAAACCCACAATGTCGCCGGCGTAGGCTTCTTCCACCGCTTCGCGCCGCTGGCTCATGAAGGTCACCACGCTGGTCGGGCGCAGTTCTTTGCCGGTGCGCATCACCTTGAGTTTCATGCCCGGTGTGTACTTGCCGGAGCACATGCGCACAAAGGCAATGCGGTCACGGTGGTTGGCATCCATGTTGGCCTGCACCTTGAACACCACGCCGGAAAATGCGTCGTCCTCGGGGTGCACCTCTTTGATGACCGGCTGCTTGTTGACCACAAAGCTGCTGGTGCGTGGGCCGGGCGATGGGGCCAGATCGACCAGCGCGTCCAGCACCTCCATCACGCCAAAGTTGTTCACGCCTGAGCCGAAGAACACCGGGGTTTGTTTGCCGGCCAGGAAGGCTTCGCGGTCAAACGCGGGGGAGGCGCCGGTGGCCAGCTCCATGCTCTCCAGCGCGGTGGACCAGTCGTGGCCAAAGCGTGTGGCCAGGGCCTCGGGCTGGGCCAGTGGCACGGTCTCGAAGTCTTGCGGGCGCCGCTCGCTGCCCGACTCAAACACCGTCATGGCCTGGGTGCGCAGGTTGATGATGCCGCCGAAGGTTTTGCCCTGGCCCACCGGCCAGGTCATGGGCACGCAGGGCATGCCCAGTTCACGTTCCACTTCGTCCAGGATGTCCAGCGGGTCGCGCACCTCGCGGTCCATCTTGTTGACGAAGGTGATGATCGGGGTGTCGCGCTGGCGGCAGACTTCAATCAGGCGGCGGGTTTGCGCTTCCACGCCGTTGGCCGCATCAATCACCATCAGCGCCGAGTCCACGGCGGTGAGCACGCGGTAGGTGTCTTCAGAAAAGTCCTTGTGGCCGGGCGTGTCGAGCAGGTTGATCACGTGGTCGCGGTAGACCATTTGCATCACACTGGAGGCCACCGAAATGCCGCGCTGCTTTTCGATTTCCATCCAGTCGGAAGTGGCATGGCGGCTGGCTTTGCGTGCCTTGACCGAGCCGGCAATCTGAATCGCGCCCGAGAACAGCAGCAGCTTTTCGGTCAGCGTGGTTTTACCCGCATCCGGGTGGGAAATGATGGCAAAAGTGCGGCGGCGGCGGGTTTCAAAAGCGTAAGTCACAGGGGTTTCTCGGGTCTAGGGCGCCAGTCCTGGGCGCCAGTGGGGTACCCGCACCTTCAGGAGGAACGGCGGCGGGTCGATTGCCGTTGATTTTAAAGGCTGGGCCGCACCGTCAGATCGCGTCAAATGGTGCTAAATTCAAGTTGTAACAGCAGCCACAGGCACCCGTCACCATGGCCAACCAGACGATTCCCACTCAAGCTTTTGCCGGGCAAAGACCGGGCACCTCCGGGTTACGCAAAAAAGTCACGGTGTTCATGCAGCCGATGTACCTGGAAAACTTTGTCCAGGCCCTGCTGGATGTGCTCAATGGCTGCCGTGCCGATGGCCCGGCCGGAACGGCACTGCATGATCAGACGCTGGTGCTGGGGGGCGACGGGCGTTATCACAACCGCCTGGCGGTGCAGACCATCCTCAAACAGGCGGCGGCCAATGGTGTGCGGCGGGTGTTGCTCGGGCAGGGTGGCCTTTTGTCCACACCGGCTGCCAGTGCCGTGATCCGCCGGCGCCAGGCCTTGGGTGGCATCATTCTGTCGGCCAGCCACAACCCGGGTGGGCCGGACGGTGATTTCGGCATCAAATACAACGCCAGCAATGGCGGTCCGGCCAATGAAGCACTGACCGAGGCGGTCTACGCACGCTCCCAAAACCTGCGCGAAATCCGGTGTAGCGATGCGTCGGATATCGATATTGATACTTTAGGCGTGCGCTGGCTGGATCAGATGCAGGTCGAAGTGATTGATCCGGTGGCTGACTACGCCGCCGTGATGCGCTCGCTGTTTGACTTTGATCTGCTGCGGGGCATGTTCCAGCGTGGTTTTACCCTGCGCCTGGATGCCATGAACGCCGTGGGTGGCCCCTACGCCAAAGCCATTCTGGAAAACGAACTGGGGGCGCCCAGTGGTACGGTGGTGAATGCCTTGCCCCTGGAGGACTTTGGTGGCCTGCACCCGGACCCCAATCCGGTCAACGCCGAAGACCTGATTGCCCACATGATGCGTGCCGATGCCCCGGACTATGGTGCGGCGATGGACGGTGATGCCGACCGCAACATGGTGCTGGGGCGGCAGTTTATCGTCACGCCATCGGACAGCCTGGCGGTGATGACGGCGCATGCCCGGCTGATACCAGGCTACCGCGACGGCCTGCTGGGAGTGGCACGTTCCATGCCGACTTCTGCTGCGGTGGACCGGGTGGCCAAGGTGCTGGGAATTCCCTGCTTTGAAACACCGACCGGCTGGAAATTTTTTGGCAACCTGCTTGATGCCGGTCGTGTCACCCTGTGTGGTGAAGAAAGTTATGGCACCGGGTCCAGCCATGTGCGCGAAAAGGACGGTCTGTGGGCCATTCTGTTCTGGTTGAACCTGCAGGGGGCCACCGGTCGTTCGGTGGAGTCGCTGGTGCGTGAGCACTGGCACACCTATGGACGCAACTATTATTCGCGGCATGACTACGAGGGTATCCCGACGGTCATCGCCGATGCGCTGATGGCGGATCTGCGCGCCGGCTTGCCAGGTTGGCGGGGGCAGGCCTTTGGCTCGCGGACGGTCACGCTGGCTGACGATTTTTCTTATGCTGATCCGGTGGACGGCTCGGTATCGGCACACCAGGGTGTGCGGCTGATGTTTGATGACGGTGCGCGCGTGGTGTTTCGGTTATCGGGTACAGGCACTGAGGGCGCTACGTTACGGGTTTATCTGGAGCGCTACGAGGCGGACCCCAGCCGTCAGGACACGCCTGTTCAGCAGGCCCTGGCGGAGTTGGCCGCAGTGGCTGAACAGGTGGCGGGGATCCGCACACGCACTGGCATGGCAGGGCCAAGTGTGGCGACCTGAAGCTCTGGCGCACAACGCGTTGACCAAATTCAAAACGAGGAGAACACCCTATGCACGCTTTTGATCAAACCCAGGAGACCCATCAGTTGGTGCGCCAAACGGTGGCGCTGGTGCTGGCCGGTGGGCGCGGCTCCCGGCTCAAACAGTTGACCGACAGGCGCGCCAAGCCGGCGGTGTATTTTGGTGGCAAATTCCGGATCATTGACTTTACCCTGTCCAACTGCCTGAATTCCGGCATCCGGCGCATGGCGGTGGTGACGCAATACAAATCTCATTCGCTGATGCGCCACATGCAGCGCGGCTGGAGTTTTTTGCGGGCCGAACTCAATGAGATGGTCGACCTGCTGCCGGCCCAGCAGCGCACCGGGGAAGAGTTCTGGTACCGCGGCACGGCCGATGCCATCTTCCAGAACATGGACATCATCCGTTCCAGCCGCCCCAAATACATCGTGATTCTGGCCGGTGATCATGTCTACAAGATGGATTACTCCATCATGCTCAAGGACCATGTGGCGCGCAACGCAGGGTGCACGGTTGGTTGTATTGAAGTGCCCCGGTTTGAAGCCAGCGCCTTTGGCGTGATGGCGGTGGATGAAGCCCGCAAGATCACCGCGTTTGTGGAAAAACCGGCCAACCCGCCGGCCATGCCGGGCAACGATGCGGTGTCGCTGGCCAGCATGGGCATCTATATTTTCAATGCCGATTACTTGTACCAGCTGCTTGAGGACGACTTGCGCAACCCAGAGTCCGAGCATGATTTTGGCAAGAATGTGATTCCCCGCACAGTGGCCGATGGCCGTGCGTTGGCGCATCCGTTTGGTTTGTCTTGTGTGTCGCGGATCAAGGGTGGTGTGCCCTATTGGCGCGATGTCGGCACGATAGATGCCTTTTGGGCAGCCAATCTAGACCTGGCCTCCACCTTGCCGGAGCTGGACATTTACGACACCGAGTGGCCGATCTGGACCTATCAGCGCCAGCTGCCGCCGGCCAAGTTTGTGCCTGACATGCTGGGCCACAATGGGGTAGCGGTCAATACCCTGGTCTCCGGTGGCTGCATTGTGTCGGGCTCACATGTGGCGCATTCGGTGCTGTTTTCCGAGGTGCGGGTGCATTCTTTCTGTCGCGTCGAGGAGGCCGTGGTGTTGCCCGATGTGACCATTCACCGCAGTTGCCGCTTGCGCAAGGTGGTGATTGACCGGGGTTGCGAAATTCCCGAAGGTCTGGTGGTGGGGGAAGACCCGGAGCTGGACGCGAAACGTTTTGAGCGGACCGAAGGCGGGGTGGTGTTGATCACCCGCGAGATGCTGGCCCAGTTGTCATCAAAAGGTGATGGAGGTTTATGAGAGTTTTGCAGGTCAGCGCCGAGATTTTTCCGCTGCTTAAAACCGGAGGGTTGGCCGATGTCGCGGGCGCCCTCCCGGGTGCACTGGCTGCTGTCGGGTGTGATGTCCGGGTGTTGTTGCCCGGTTTTGCGCCCATTCTGGCTGACTTGTGTACCCCCACCGTACTGGCCGAACTGACCGCTCCATGGGGAGAGATTCTGGTGTTGCGTCAGGGGCGTTTGGCCAGTTTGAACGTGTGGGCGTATGTGATTGATGCGCCCGCTCTTTATGCCCGACCCGGTTCGCCTTACGAGGATGCTCAACGCCACCCCTATACCGACAATGATCGCCGTTTTGCCTTACTGGGCTGGGTGGCCTCTCGTCTGGCCAGCGGTCTGGATGCCGCCTGGCGGCCCAGGGTTGTCCATGCCCATGACTGGCATGCCGCACTGACCTGTGCCTACATGGCTTTTTTGCCACCCCAGCGGGAGCGGGTCGCCTGCGTCTATACCGTGCACAACCTGGCGTACCAGGGGCTGTTCGCTCCCCGTCATTTTTTTGAATTGGGCTTGCCGGCTGCGGCGTTTGCCATGGATGGGCTGGAGTTTCATGGCCAGATGTCGTTCATGAAAGCCGGTCTGTTTTACGCTGATCACATCACCACGGTGAGTCCCAGTTATGCCCGGGAAATCCGCACGCCTGAACAGGGGTGCGGGCTGGATGGTCTGTTGCGCACCCGTGCCGATGACTTGACGGGCATTTTGAATGGGGTGGATGAGGCCATCTGGGATCCGGCGCATGACCCTGTCATTGCCGCTCCTTTTGAAGCCGCCAATCCTGCCGGCAAAGCCTGTTGTAAAGCGGCGTTGCAACAGGAGTTGGGACTGGTGGTTCAGGCTGATGCACCGTTGTTCGGTATTGTCAGCCGCCTGACCGAACAAAAAGGTCTGCATTTGGTACTGGCCGTGCTGGACGAATTGCTGGCACGGGGGGGGCAACTGGTGGTGCTGGGAGCGGGTGATGCGGCGCTTGAACTGGCCTTTGCGGAGCGGGCTGCCGCCAGTCCGTCTTCAATTGCTGTGCGAGTGGGGTACGACGAGTCTTATGCCCACCAGATTTTTGCGGCAACCGATGTCACGCTGGTGCCCTCACGTTTTGAACCCTGCGGCTTGACCCAGATGTACGGTTTGAAATACGGCAGCTTGCCCCTGGTTCACCGGGTGGGGGGGCTGGCTGATACGGTGGTGGACTGTTCACTGGAGGACCTGGCCGAAGAGACGGCCAATGGTTTTGTCTTTGAGCATTTTGATTCACATGCGCTGTCGCGTGCCTTGGCGCGGGCTTTTGCGCTCTATGCCTTGCCGGCTCAGTGGCGGTTGGTCCAGGAGCGGGCCATGCACCAGAACCTGGGGTGGCCTCGGGCGGCCGCCCAATATCTGGCGCTTTACCAAAGGCTGTGTCATTGATGACCGAAGCCATGTTGCCGCAACGCCGCGCCGGTGTGGTACTGCACCCCACGTCTTTGCCTGGTCCGCACGGTTGCGGTGATCTGGGGCCCGGGGCTTACCATTTTGTGGACTGGCTGCAAGTGGCCGGCCAGACCTTGTGGCAAACCTTGCCGCTTGGGCCGGTCGGGCTGGGTTATTCCCCCTATATGGGCAGTTCCGTGTTGGCCGGCAATCCGATGCTGGTGGCGCTGGAGCCCTTGGCGGCCCGGGGCTGGATCAGTGCCACCAGCCTGCAGGCTGATTTTGATGCCTTGCGCGTGGATTTCACCCGGGTTGAGCCCTGGCGTATGGCGCGGCTGCGTGAGGCCTTTGCCGGTTTTGTGGCGCAGAACCAGCTGGGTGATCAGCAGGCGCTGTCTGACTGGGCCTTGTCGCAGCGCAGCTGGCTGGAGGATTACGCCTTGTTCATGGCACTTGACCAGCTTCACGCCCCGGCCTTGTGGACGCAGTGGCCGTCGGCCCTGGCGCGACGGGAGCCCGCCGCTCTGGACGAAGCGCGCCGCGACATGGCGGATGAACTGGCGTTCTGGCAGTTTGTCCAATGGCAGTTTGATACGCAATGGCACGCGCTCAAGGCCTACGCCCATACCAAAGAGGTGTTGCTGGTTGGCGATCTGCCCATTTTTGGTGCGCATCACAGCGCCGATTGTTGGGCGCGTCCAGACCTCTACCAGCTCGATGACGATGGTATGCCCACGGTGGTGGCGGGGGTGCCGCCCGACTTTTTCTCGGTGACAGGGCAGCGCTGGGGCAATCCCCTGTACGACTGGGCGGCCATGCAGGCTGACGGTTTTGCCTGGTGGATTGGCCGGATCCGGCGCCAGCTTGAGCTGGCCGATGTGATCCGAATTGACCACTTTCGCGGTTTTGTTGACTACTGGGAAATTCCTGCGGACGAACCTACAGCTGTCAACGGAAGCTGGCGGGCCGGTCCTGGTGAAGCGCTGTTTGCGGCACTGACACAGGCCCTGGGTGATCTGCCGATCATTGCCGAAGACCTGGGCATCATCACTCCCGAGGTGGTGGCGCTACGTGAACGCCTCGGTTTTCCGGGTATGCGGGTCTTGCAGTTTGCTTTTGCCGGCGATGCATCCCATCCTTTTCTGCCGCACAACTATGAATCCAATACGGTGGTGTACACCGGCACCCATGACAACGACACGTTGCGGGGGTGGTGGGCTGGCTGCACCCCGCATGAACGGGCGTTTGCGCAACATTACCTTGGCATCAGCGACACCGAGGTGAGCTGGGCGATGTTGCGCGCGGCGTTGATGTCGGTGGCCAGACTGTCCTTGTGCCAGTTTCAGGATGTACTGGAGCTCGATGGGTCACACCGGATGAACACGCCCGGCACCATGGGGTGCTGGTCCTGGCGGTTTTCCTGGGATTGGGTTCAGCCGCACATGGCGACCACGTTGGCTCTTTTCACGGCAGCCAGTGGCCGCACGAAGTTTCACCGTCTTCAACTGCCGGATTGATGTGGCTCGAGTGATGATCGGGGGCGGGAAGTGTCCTGCTGAAACAGGAGCAGCGCATGCGCCGCCACAGGAACGGGGGCATCACCGGTTGCCAGCCAGTCGGCTTTGCCACGTGGCTGGCTGGTGTCCAGCACCGCCTGCCATGGCCCCCTGGGCAAGACAAAGTTTCTGGCATCAGCCTCGTTGTTGATCAGCAGCAGCAGCGGTGAGCTGGCGCGACCCGGCTGGCCAATCAGGCAGCCCAGGGTCCGGAAATGCGGCACATGCCAGGCCGGGCCCTGCAAGACGCTGCCATCCGCGTTCCACCACGACAGATCGTAGATACCGTCGGCATTGGCTGTGCCGCTGTACCAGGTGTTGGCAAAGGGCAGCAGGTGATGCCGCAAGGCAATCACATGACGGGTGAACGCTATCAGATCCTGGTCTGCCTGGCTCCAGTCGATCCAGCTGGTGGCGTTGTCCTGGCAGTAGGGGTTGTTATTGCCGCCTTGTGTATGTCCCAGTTCGTCCCCAGCGCACAGCATCGGGGTGCCCTGAGCCAGCAGGGTGGTGGCCAGTAGGGCGCGTTGCAAGCGGCTGCGCAGGGTGTTGATGGCTGGGTCATTGCTGGGTCCTTCGGCACCACAATTGAAGTTGAGGTTGTGGCCCTGACCATCGCGGTTGTTTTCGCCATTGGCCAGGTTGTGTCGGTGGTTATAACTGAGCAAGTCACGCAGTGTGAAGCCGTCGTGGGAAACCACGTAGTTGACTGACTCCGCTGGTGCCCTGCGGTAGGCTTGATACAGGTCGGATGAACCGCACAGCCGCATGGCAAGGTCACCCCGGTGGCCGCTGTTCGCGCCAGTGACTGGCGCGCTGGCACCCTGGACCCAAAATCGACGCATCTCGTCACGGAACTGGTCGTTCCACTCCAGCCAGCCGCGCGGGAACCGGCCCACTTGGTAACCGCCCGACCCGATATCCCAGGGTTCTGCAATCATCTTGACTCTGGACAACACCGGGTCCTGTGTCACGGCGGCAAAGAACGAGGCTTGGGTGCTGAATCCGCTATCGGTACGCCCCAGCACGCTGGCAAGGTCAAAGCGGAAACCATCCACATGCATGTCGCTGACCCAGTAGCGCAGGCTGTCCATGACCATTTGCAACACCCGTGGCTGCCGAAGATCCAGGGTATTGCCGCAGCCGCTGTCGTTGTTGTAGTGGCTGCGGTCATCCGCATTGAGCTTGTAATAACTGGCGTTGTCGAGCCCCCGAAAACTCAGGATCGGACCGGTATGGTCCGTCTCGGCGGTGTGGTTGTAGACCACGTCCAGAATCACCTCCAGTCCGACGCGGTGCAGGGTGCGCACCATGGTGCGGAACTCGTCACGCGCAGACTGGCCAGCTGTTTGACTGGCCAGCTGAGGGTTGAGAGAGAAAAAACCAAGGGTGTTGTAGCCCCAGTAGTTGCGCAGTCCCATGCTGACCAATCGCTCCTCACTGAGGGCATATTGCACTGGCAGCAAGTTGACTGCGGTGATCCCCAGGCTCTTGAGGTGCTGGATGGTGGCTTCATGTGCCAGTCCGGCAAACGTGCCTCGCGATTCAACCGGAATGGCCGGATGGGTGCGGGTCAGGCCTTTGACATGGCATTCGTACAGGACGGTGTCGGCCAACGGCGTTTCAGGCGGCCGGTCGTCTCCCCAGTCGAAGGCGTCGTAGGTCACGCGCGCTTTCAGGGCCAGGCGGGCGTTGTCGCGCGTGGCCATGTGGCGTGCATCGGCCTGGTCTGGTGCAAAGTGTTCATCAGACCAGATGAAGTCACCAACGATGTCACGGGCATAGGGGTCCAGCAGCAATTTGGAGGCATCAAAACGGTGGCCCTGGCCAGGATGCCAGGGGCCATGTGCACGCAGTCCATAAACCAGCCCGGGTTGGGCGTCGGGCAGGTAGCCATGCCAGATGTCGTTGTGGTAGCCCGGCAGGCGCATGCGGGTCAGCTCGCGTGTCCCTGTTGCGTCAAACAAGCACAACTCCATGGCCTGGGCGTTGGCTGAGAAAACCGCAAAGTTGATGCCTTGCCCGTCGAAGTGGGCTCCCAGCGGCCAGGGGCGCCCCAACTGCAAGTTCAAGGAAGTCAGGCGATCCATTCCAGGAATACCGTGGACAGGGGCGGGAGGGTGAGCACCAGTGACTGGGGCTGGCCTTGCCAGGAGGTGCTGCTGGTGTTGGCCGGGGCCGTCAGAGCGATCACACCGCTACCGCCATAACGTGCGGCGTCGGTGTTGAGCACCTCGCGGTAACCACCGGGGCGCGGGACACCAATGCGGTAGTCGGTCCAGACACTGGGGGTGAAGTTGCACACCACGACGACAAAGCTGCTTTGGGCGTTGGCCCAACGGATAAAACTCAGTACCGAATGTTGGTGGTCGTTGTGATCAATCCACTCAAAGCCTTCGCTGACAAAGTCTTGGCGGTACAGCGCCGGGGTGGCGCGGTACAGGTGGTTGAGGTCACGCACCAGCTGCTGCACGCCGGCATGTGCCGGGTTGTCCAGCAGATGCCAGTCCAGGCTCTGGTCATGATTCCATTCACGTTCCTGGGCAAATTCGCAACCCATGAACAGCAATTTTTTACCAGGGTGGCCCCACATATAGCCCAGATAGGCGCGCACATTGGCCAGCTGTTGCCAGCGATCCCCCGGCATTTTGGTCAGTAGTGACCCCTTGCCGTGTACCACTTCATCGTGCGAGACGGGCAGCACAAAATTTTCGTTGAAGGCGTACACCAGGCTGAAGGTCATCTCACCCTGGTGATGCTGCCGGTAGATCGGGTCACGCGCCATGTAAGCCAGGGTGTCATGCATCCAGCCCATGTTCCACTTGTAGTGAAAGCCCAGGCCACCGGCATAAGTGGGGCGCGACACCGCCGGGTAGGCGGTGGACTCTTCCGCCAGGGTGACGGCCTGCGGCCGTTCCACCCCAACCACCTCATTCAGGCGTTTGAGGAACGCGATGGCTTCGAGGTTTTCACGCCCGCCAAACACGTTGGGAACCCATTCACCTGCCTTGCGGCTGTAGTCTCGGTACAGCATGGAGGCCACCGCGTCCACACGCAGACCGTCCACGCCAAAACGCTCCAGCCAGTACAAGGCATTGCCGACCAGAAAATTGCGGACCTCGGTGCGACCCAGGTTGTAGATCAGGGTGTTCCAGTCAACGTGGAAACCCTCACGTGGGTCGGCGTATTCGTACAGGTGGGTACCGTCAAAGTTGGCCAGTCCGTGAGCATCGCTGGGAAAATGCGCGGGCACCCAATCCAGAATCAGCCCGATACCCGCTGCATGGCAGCGTGCCACCAGGCGTCCAAACCCTGCGGCATCGCCGAACCGCGCAGTGGGTGCATACAGCCCCACGGGTTGGTAACCCCAGGAACCATCAAACGGGTGTTCGCTGACGGGCAACAGTTCCAGGTGGGTAAACCCCATGTCCTCGGCATAGGGCACCAGGGTGTCGGCCAGTTCATCCCAGTTGAGCCAACGGTTGCCATCCTGGGGCATCCGTCGCCAGGAGCCAAGATGGACCTCGTAAATGCTCATCGGCGCATCCAGCGCATTGGCTCGCTGGCGTGTGGTGTCAGCCGGTACCGTGCGGGGGAGTTGTCCCACCACACTGGCAGTCGCCGGACGCAATTCACTTTGCAGGGCGTAGGGGTCGGCACGCAGGGGCAGCACGTCCCCTCCCGGGCCTCGCACTTCGTATTTGTAGTGTGCTCCCGGGGCAACGTCCGGCAGGAACAGTTCCCAGACGCCACATTCGCGGCGCAAGCGCATCGGGTGGCGGCGGCCGTCCCATAGGTTGAAGTCGCCGACCACACTGACCCGGGTGGCGTTGGGCGCCCAGACTGCAAAGCGGGTACCGGTGACGCCCAGCTGGGTGCCTGGGTGCGCACCCAGCACCTCAAAGGGCCGCAGATGTGAACCTTCGCCGAGCAGCCAGGCATCCATGTCGCCCAACAGCAAGGGGAAGCGGTAAGGGTCATGCAGCGTGGCCTGTTGGCCGGTGGACCAGGTGACCCGCAGTTGATAGGCTGCGCCGGGGGCCAGCGTGACCGTGCCTTCGTAGAACCCGGCAGGATGTCGTTCCTGAAGGTCAGCACAGGGCGTGCCGTGTGCGTTCAGCACGGTGACGTGACGGGCGCCAGGCAGGAAACAGCGCAATTCGGCCTGCCCTGCTGCTGTGAAATGCAAACCCAGCACCGCAAACGGGTCGGGATGGCTGGCGCCGCAAATCAGGGCAACATCTTTGGAGGGCAACATGGCAGACCAGTCAAAAATGAACGGATGAAGGCGTCACATTGTCACGGTGTGGCCGGCACGGACTCCACATGCCAGATCTGCCGCGCGTATTCACCAATGGTGCGATCTGCCGAGAATACACCCATGCCCGCCACGTTGGTGATGCTGCGTTCACACCACAGCTCAGGCTGCCGGTAAAGCGCGTCAACCCGCGCCTGAGTGGCAATGTAGGAAGCGAAATCCGCCAGCAGCATGTAATGGTCGCCGCCCCACAGCAGCGAGTCCATCAGGGGACGGTAGCGGCCCGGCTCGGTCGGTGAGAACCGCCCTCCGGCGATGGCGTCCAGCACGGTTTTGAGGGCCGGTTGACTTTCAAAATAGCGCATGGGCTGGTAGCCACTTTGTCGCAACGCTCTGACTTCTGGCGTCTTCAGGCCAAAGATGAAGATGTTGTCGTCACCAACGTTCTGGCGGATTTCGATGTTGGCCCCATCGTCGGTGCCAATGGTCAGTGCGCCATTGAGGGCCAGCTTCATGTTGCCGGTGCCGGAGGCTTCGGTGCCAGCGGTTGAAATCTGCTCGGACAGGTCGGCCCCTGGCATGATCACCTCGGCCACGGAGACACCGTAGTTGGGCATGAACACCAGCTTGAGCTTGTCACCTATGCGGGCATCCTGGTTGATGACCTGCCCAACGTCGTGGATCAACCGGATGATGGATTTGGCGGTGACATAACTGGAGGCCGCCTTGCCCGCAAAAATGACGGTACGCGGCACCCAGGAGGCGTTGGGTTCGGCCAGGATCGCCTGGTAGCGCCATACCACATGCAGGACGTTGAGCAACTGGCGCTTGTATTCATGGATGCGTTTGACCTGCACATCAAACAGGCTGTCCGGATTGACCTTGATGCCGGTGCTGTTTTCGATGGCGCGGGCCAGCCGAACCTTGTTGTCGCGTTTGATGGCCCGAAAGGCCTGTTGAAATACCGGGTCGGATTTTTTGGCAGCCAGCCGTGTCAGCTGGCTGAGGTCCAGCCGCCAGCCCGGCCCCAAGGTCTCATCCAGCAGGCCAGCCAGCCCCGGATTGGCCTGGGCCAGCCAGCGCCTGGGTGTGACGCCATTGGTCATGTTGGTGAAGCGATCCGGCCACAAGGCGGCGAAGTCGGCAAAAATGGTTTGCACCAGCAGGTCGGAGTGCAGGGCCGAAACACCATTGACCTTGTGGCTGCCCACAATCGACAAGTGCGCCATGCGCACCCGGCGTTCACCGTGCTCGTCAATCAATGACAGCCGCGCCAGAAAGCCGTTGTCACCAGGCCGGCACTTGGCGGCTTCGTCGAGGAATTCCTTGTTGATGCGGAAAATGATTTCCAGATGCCTGGGCAACACGTGTTGCAGCAGGCTCACCGGCCAGGTTTCCAGTGCCTCGGGCATCAGGGTGTGGTTGGTGTACGAAAACGTCTTGCCACACAGTGCCCAGGCCTGCTCCCAGGGCATGCGGTGTTCATCGCACAAAATGCGCATCAGCTCGGCCACCCCGATGGCCGGGTGGGTGTCGTTCAGGTGAATGGCCACATGGTCGGCCAGATTGTCCAGCGTCGGGTGTTCCTGCAGGTGGCGCGCCACCAGATCCTGCATCGAGGCCGCGACAAAAAAGTACTCCTGCTTGAGTCGCAGCTCGCGCCCGGCCGGGGTGCTGTCGTTGGGGTAGAGCACCCAGGAAATATTCTCAAACTCGTTTTTGGTGTTGGCGGCGCGGGCGTAGTCGCCGGTGTTGAAGGCACTCAGGTCAAAGTGGGCTGGGGCGGCCGCCTTCCACAGGCGCAAGGTGCTGACCTTGCGGGTGCCATGGCCGGGCACCACCATGTCATAGGCTTTGGCGGCCACTTCTCCGGTGTGGCGCCAGATGGTTTGTTCATCCACGTGCTCAACCCACCCCCCAAAACGGACCGGATAACTGATGTCGGGACGGGGAAACTCCCATGGGGTGCCGTCGACCAGCCAGGGGTCGGGGTATTCCACCTGTGCCCCGTTGACGATGTCCTGGGCGAACATGCCGTACTCATAACGAATGCCATAACCCCAGGACGGCAGGCTCAGTGTGGCCATGGCGTCCAGAAAACACGCTGCCAACCGACCCAGGCCACCATTGCCCAGGGCAGCATCGGGTTCACAGTCGGCCACATCTTCCAGGCGCTGGGCGTGCTGGCGCAGGCCTTCCGCCGCACCGTCGGTTAACTGGAGTGCCGCCAGGGCATTGGACAGTGTGCGTCCCATCAGGAACTCCATGGACAGGTAAACCACCCGGCGCGCCTTGTGCTGGCGCTCCTGGGCCTGGGTCGCCACCCAGCGTTCGGACAGTTGTGCCCTGACCACCTGGGCCACGGCCTGCATCAGGTCGCAGCGCGAAGCCTGGTCAGGGCCAACGCCGACGGTATGCAGCAGGTGGGCATTGATTTGTGCGCCGATGTCGGTTGGCTGGGGTAAAACGTTGGCATTCAAGGGGAATCCTCTGGCGTTGGCAAAGTGCTGTGTCTGATGGGTATTTTGCACGCTCAGGCCACCCCGCTTTACCGGCCGGTTACCGGGGCATCCTATAATTCGCGCCATCCGAGGAGCGTTGCAACTCACACTGAAGGCCTGGTGGCCTCGTGCTGAGTGAGGCTCGGAACCCGCTGCGGCCAGGTGCCAGGCGTTTCACAACGGCGCTCACCCACAGCTTGTGAGGTGAGGTTTCTCCCGCAGGCTGTGGTTGTCATCTTGATAACTATTGGAGTGAACCATGAGCGCTGCATCTAAAAAAACTGTCAAACCGGTTGTCAAAGCTGCGACCAAGTCCGCAGTGAAAGCGGCTGTTCAACCGGCCCAAGCCGCCGCCCACATCATCGCCGACATCGGCCTGGCTGCCTGGGGCCGCAAAGAACTCAACATTGCCGAGACCGAAATGCCCGGCCTGATGGCCATCCGTGAAGAATTCGCCAAAGAGCAGCCGCTCAAAGGCGCCCGTATCACTGGCAGCCTGCACATGACGATCCAGACCGGCGTGCTGATCGAAACCCTGCAAGCCCTGGGCGCGCAAGTGCGCTGGGCTTCCTGCAACATCTTTTCCACGCAGGATCACGCCGCCGCCGCGATCGCCGCCACTGGCACACCGGTGTTCGCGGTCAAAGGCGAGTCGCTGGCCGACTACTGGGACTACACCCACCGCATTTTTGAATTTGGCGGCAAAAAGGGCACCGCGGCCGAAGGCCCCAACATGATCCTGGACGACGGCGGTGATGCCACCTTGTTGATGCACCTGGGTGCCCGTGCCGAGAAGAACCCCAAACTGCTGGACAACCCTGGCAGCGAAGAAGAGACCTGCCTGTTTGCCGCCATCAAGGCCAAGCTCAAGGTTGACCCCACTTGGTACAGCCGCCGCGTGAAACACATCATCGGCGTGACCGAAGAAACCACCACCGGTGTGCACCGCCTCAACGAGATGTCGGCCAAAGGTGAACTGATGCTGCGCGCCATCAACGTCAACGACTCGGTGACCAAGAGCAAGTTTGACAACCTGTACGGTTGCCGCGAGTCGCTGGTGGACGGCATCAAGCGCGCTACGGACGTGATGGTGGCCGGCAAGGTGGCAGTTGTGGCTGGTTATGGCGACGTGGGCAAGGGCTGCGCCCAGGCGCTGCGTGCCTTGAGCGCCCAGGTCTGGGTGACCGAGATCGATCCGATCAACGCGCTGCAAGCCGCCATGGAAGGCTTCAAGGTTGTCACCATGGAATACGCGGCTGACAAGTGCGATATTTTTGTCACTGCCACCGGCAACCTGAACGTGATCACCTACAAACACATGGCCGCCATGAAAGACCAGGCCATCGTTTGCAACATTGGTCACTTCGACAATGAAATCGACGTGGCCTCCCTGTCCAAGTGCAAGTGGGAAGAGATCAAGCCGCAAGTGGACCACGTGATTTTCCCGGCCAAGGGCAAGACCCCGGTCAAGCGCATCATCCTGCTGGCCAAGGGCCGCCTGGTGAACCTGGGCTGCGCCACCGGCCACCCCAGCTTTGTCATGAGCTCCAGCTTTGCCAACCAGACCCTGGCGCAAATCGAGTTGTTCACCAAACCCAAGGCCTACAAGTCGGGTAAGGTCTATGTGTTGCCCAAACACCTGGACGAAAAAGTGGCCCGTCTGCACCTGAAGAAGGTGGGTGCCCAGTTGTCCGAGCTGACCGACGAACAAGCCGCCTACATCGGCGTCAGCAAGACTGGCCCGTACAAGGCCGAAAACTACCGCTACTAAGCACCCGATGCGCATCGACCAACTGCTGGTACAGCGTGGCCTGGCCAGCACCCGTTCTCAGGCCCAGCGCCTGATTGCTGGTGGTGTCGAGTGGCTGCAGGGCGATGTCTGGCGCAAGATTGCCAAAAATGGTGACGATGTGCCGGACGACGCCGAGCTGCGTTTGCTGGACGAATCCGAGGCCCGTTATGTCTCGCGCGGCGGCCTTAAGCTGGAAGCTGCGCTGCGGCACATGGGCTGGTCGGTGGCCGGCTGGCAGTGTCTGGATGTTGGCCAATCCACCGGCGGGTTCACCGATTGCCTGCTCCAGCATGGCGCGGCCATGGTGGTTGGGGTAGACGTCGGCAGCGCCCAGCTGCACCCCAGCCTGCGTGCCGACCCACGGGTGCTGTGTGTCGAAGGGGTCAACGCCCGTGCCTTGGATGCTTCTGATTTGATAGCTGCTTATGAAGACAGTATGCGGGCTGATGGCCAATTTGAGCTTGAAGAAGACGAGGGTGGCGCCGCCGCCTTTGCCCCGGCGTTTGACCTGATCGTGGCCGACTTGTCGTTCATCTCACAAACGCTGGTGCTACCGGCGGTGGTGCCGCTGCTCAAGGACGGCGGTCGGCTGCTGACGCTGGTGAAGCCGCAGTTTGAACTTCAGCCCGGCCAGGTGGGCAAGGGCGGCATCGTCAGGGACGCGGCGCTGTACGCGGT
>NZ_JAQTWM010000018.1:34669-37059 GCF_028689305.1 Rhodoferax sp.
TACCGGCGGTGGTGCCGCTGCTCAAGGACGGCGGTCGGCTGCTGACGCTGGTGAAGCCGCAGTTTGAACTTCAGCCCGGCCAGGTGGGCAAGGGCGGCATCGTCAGGGACGCGGCGCTGTACGCGGTGGTTGAACAGCGTTTGCGCACCTGCTGCGCCGAACTGGGTTTGCAGGTGCTTGACTGGTTTGATTCGCCCATAGCCGGAGGCGACGGGAATCGTGAATTTTTTGTTGCCGCCTGCCAGGCAACATCCTGAAACTTGCCCGGGCAGGCCATGGCAGCAAGAACTGCCTGAGCTGTCCGCCACACCATTGAGAGGATGAACGTCATGACGGATGTCACTGGTTTTCCGGTCAGCGTCGAATTTTTTCCGCCCAAGACGCCTGAAGGTGTCGACAAACTGCGGCTGGTCCGCCAGCAGCTGTATGCCCTCAAGCCCGAGTTCTGTTCGGTCACGTTTGGCGCCGGTGGCTCGACGCAAGAGGGTACCTTCAATACCGTGCGCGAGATTCTGGCCGAACAGGTCAGCGCCGCTTCGCACTTTTCCTGCATCGGCGCCACCCGTGAACGGGTGCGCGAGCAGCTCGCCACCCTCAGGGCCATGGGCGTCAAGCGCCTGGTGGCGCTGCGCGGTGACCTGCCCAGTGGCTATGGCACCGGGGGCGAATTCCAGTACGCCAGTGATCTGGTGGCCTTCATCCGCGCCGAAACTGGTGCCGACTTCCACATCGAGGTGGCGGCCTACCCGGAAACCCACCCGCAAGCCAAATCGCCCGAGAGTGATTTGCAGGCTTTTGCCACCAAGGTGCGGGCCGGCGCCAATTCAGCCATCACCCAGTATTTCTATAACTCGGACGCGTACTTCCGCTTTGTCGAAGACGCTGACGCGCTGGGGGTGACGGTGCCGGTGGTGCCCGGCGTCATGCCGATCACCAGCTCCACCCAGCTGATGCGCTTCAGCGACGCCTGCGGCGCCGAAATCCCGCGCTGGATTCGGCTGCGGCTGCAGAGCTTTGGCGACGACACCGCGTCGATCAAAGCCTTTGGCCTGGACGTGGTGACCGACCTGTGTGAACAACTGCGCGCCGGCGGCGCGCCGGGCCTGCACTTCTACACCATGAACCAGAGTGCCGCGACGCTGGAAATTTGCCGACGGCTGGGGATTTGATATTGTTTTGATAGCTTAACACCCATATTCCATCTGGGCTACCTGGCAAAAACACCCATTGGTAGTCCATTCTCATCAGCCCATTTCATGGTACCTGCCCGCTCCCGATTTTTGTCCCATTCGCTCGCTGCTCGGGTGCTATTGGCGTTGGGCTTTTGTGCCTTGGTCATCGGCTGGGACCTGGCCCACCGTGACGGAACGCCGTCTCCGGCCCAGGCCCGCTGGCCGGTAGCGCAGGTCGCGTCGGCGGCCCCACCTGCCCTGCGAGTGTTGGCGCAGGGGCAGATCCCGATGCCACCCGACACCCCGGCGGCCCATGCCAGCAGCCTGCTGCCGATGCCCTCCCACGATCCGAATGTGCTGCTGGCATTCTGGTTTGCCGGCACCCGGGAAAGTGCGCACGATGTAGGCATTGTCGTGTCCGGTTTTGACCGGGCCACCCAGCAGTGGGGGGCGGCACGGTTTGTGGTGGAACGCCATGATCTGGGGCGTCAGCTCGGGTTTGCCGTGCGGCGTCTGGGCAATCCGGTGGCCTGGCTGGATGCGCAGGGCCGGGTACACCTGTTTGTGGTGGCCACCGGACTCGGTGGCTGGGCCGCCAGCCGCATTGTGCAACTGCGTCAGCGTCAGGCTGGGCCGGTGTGGCACCAGGGGTCTTGGGAGGTGGTGCGGGTCCTGCCTCTGTCATGGTGGTGGAATACCAGCTTTTTGGTACGCACCGCTCCTCTGGCGTTGCAGGACGGTGGCATGGTGCTGCCGGTGTATTTTGAATTGGGCTTGAAGTATCCGGTGGCGCTGCGTTTTGACGCGCAGGGGGGATTCCAGGGCATGGTGCGCATGTCGGCGCGCAAGCATGTGCTGCAGCCCGGTTTGCTGGCGTACAGCGACAGCCACTGGCTGGCCTTGATGCGTGATCAGCGCCCTGGCGGCCGGGTCACGGCTGTGCAGACCCGTGATGGGGGTCAACATTGGCAGGACTTGCCGGATCTGGCGCTGGTCAATCCTGATGCCTCGGTGGCCACGTTGGCACTGGCGCCCGGGCAGATGTGGCTGGCACATAACAGCTCGGCACATTCGCGCCGCGTGCTCGACTTGAGTCACTCGTCTGATGGTGTGCATTGGCAACTGATGCGGACGCTGGCCAAGGGCGGCGGCCATGATGAATATTCCTACCCGGCCCTGGCCTGGGCAGATGACAGCCTGTGGGTCAGTTATACCCAC
>NZ_JAQTWM010000018.1:37159-50857 GCF_028689305.1 Rhodoferax sp.
GTGGTCTTGGCCACGGTGTTGTTGCTGTTTGCCGTGACGCGCCTGCCCAGCGGCAATGTGTGGGATGCCTTGCTGGACCCGTGGTTGTGGACGGGCTTGCAACTGGCCGGCTTGCGGCGTTTCTGGCGCTGGAGGCGGGGGCGGGGCTGAACCGGCCTAAGGGGTGCTGCGCTGCACCAGCCATTCGCGCCGGAACAGCCATTGCTGAGGGTGCCAGACATTGGCCAGGGTGATTTCACCACTTTGATGACGGCCTTTGACCTCCCAGCGTTCGGCCAATACCGTGCAGCCCGGCAGACACAGGGGCTGGGTGGTTTCGGCACGGGTTTGCAGCCAGACCACCGCGTCGTGTGTGGTCAGCAGGTGCTGCAGCGTCTGGGCGTTGTCGCGGGCAGGGTGGCTGCCCAGTGCATCACCGTCATAAGGCACAAAGTGGTTGCCTGGCAACAGGAATTCAAAACGTTCAAACTGGCCATTAAAACTGCTGGGCACGGCAAGGCGCTGCTGCTTCACGGACGCGATGTTGGCTGCGGTGTAGCGACCTGATGGCCCGTTCAGTGGTGCGGTGGTCAGACCCAACACGGCAAAGACGGTGAGTGTGGCTGCCAGGGTGCAGGCACGCGTCCAGGCCGGTCTGATGAGCCCCAGCACGACCAGCATCAAACCAAAGCTTACGGCGAGTTGGGTCGCGATCAGCTCGGCTGTGTTGCCAATGGCCAGTTCGTGCTCGGCCCAGGCAATGCGCCCCAGCACACCGATGAAAACCCCGCACAACAGCAGCGACGGCACAAACCAGCCGCGGGCAATACGCTGCCAATACAGCGCGATCAGCATGGCCAAAGCGGGCATGGCCGGAATCAGGTAACGCGCCGAACGCTGGCTTGGCAGGGTGAACACCAGCAGCCACACGCCAAGCCACACCAGCAGCAGGGTCAGGTGCACCGGCAGGCGCGTGCGCGTGGTTTTGCTACGCCAGGTCAACAGGCCTTGCTGCAGCCCCAGGCCCATCAATCCCAACACCACAAAAGCCAGCAGGCCGGCGTTTTGCACATAACCCAGGCTTTGCGCCCAGATGCTGAAGCCACCGCCAAACAGGGCGGTGTGCCAGTAGCCTGCGCTGTTGCTGAGTTTGCCGGCGTTTTCACCCAGGACAAATTCCTGCCACACCGCTGCGGGGTCAGGGTCGAGCACAAACCACAGACCAAAAATGCCCAGGGCCATGAGCGTACTCAGCGCGACTTTGGCGCTGATGGCCAGCACGGCGCGTCTGGTGATGCCGGGTGTGATGGCCAATTGCGCACACCACAGGGTGGCGGCGGCCGGGGCGATCAGGGCAAAGGACTTGTAGGCCAGGCCCAGCCCCATGGCCAGACCAAAACCGGTGTGGACCAGCCACCCCAGCTGACGGGGCGGCTGGTCGGCCTCAGGGGCCTGACCCAGTCGCCACCACAGCAGCGCCAGCACGGGCAGGTTCAGCCAAAAGGTTTCGGGCGCACTGGTGAGGTAGGTACGGCCAAAGCGAAAGGTACAGAAGAACGCCAGATAAACACAGGCCGCCAGCAGGGCGCTGCGGTGATCGCGGCTGATGCGCTGGACGATGGCGCCAATAACGCCGGCAGTCAGCAAGGTGTAGCCCACGCTGGGCGCGCGCAGGGCCGCCATGTGCCAGTTGGCGCCCCAGTCACCCGCCAGCATCGCCTGCCAGAACAGCAACGGCGGTTTGGTGTTGCGCATGTGGTCGAGTTCGGACACCAGCGGCAGCCAGTGGCCACTGGCGGCGGTCAGCCGGGCAATGTGGGTGTAAACCAGTTCATCCCCATTGGTGGGCACATATTGGCCATCCAGCCCCAGCAGGTAGACGGCGATGGCCAGGCCCAACAGCAGCAGCCAGGGCCAGCGGGAGGCGGTGGCGCGGGAACTTGCTGTCGGAGCGATCAAGACGGGCACAGGCATGCGCTATTTTGGCGCACGGTGGCCAAAGGTCCAGCGGTCATTGGCCAGGAAGTTGCTCACGCTGGCCACCACAATGGCCAGCACATTGGCCAGCAGATAGTGCAGGCTGTGCGACAGCCAGAGCGTCAGGCCGTATTGCAGTGCAATACCCAGCCAGGACGCCAGGGTGTAACGGCCAAACTGTCCGGCCAGGACTTGCCAGGGCGTGGTTTCCAGATGCAGGTGGTGCGCATGGGCCGCCTTGACGCGGTCCGCCCAGGTCCAGAGCCGGTTCCAGGTGAAGTTGTTGACTGTGGCGACGAAAATGGCCAACGCCAGCGAGGCGTACAGACGCTGGCGCGGGTCGGCGATGGGCGCAAACAGGAATTCCTGCGCCAGATACAGCATGGCCATATTGACCACGGTGCCACTGGCGCCGACCAGGCCAAATTTGATATAGCGAAAACCCTTGAGCCATTCAATGGCCGAAACAACAAAATCTTGCATGGAAGACGCACGCATCAGTGCGTGTCTGGACGGTCTTGGCCGAGGGCGTGCAGGGCATCCGCCAGCACAGGGTCGGGAGCGATGCGCTTGAGGCATTGGTTGTCGCCATCACAAAAAGTCAGCCGGTGGTTGTAGGCTGACAGGCAGGGAGAGCAGGCAATGCCCGATTCCAGGATCTGCGCCCGTGGCCCCAGTGGACCATACAGGCGGCCGGTTTCGGGACCAAAAAACACCATGGTGCGAATCGGCGTCAACGAAGCAAAATGGCCCGGACCACCGTCATTGGTGATCAGCAGGCTGGCGGCGTGAAACAGCATCAGCAGTTCGCGGATGCTGCGGGTATAACCGGTCAGATCAACGCAGGCCCCGCTGTTGACCTGGGCCTGCAGCTGGCGGGCCAGCTCGGCATCATCACGCAGGCCGATCAGGCCGACGGCGTGGCCGGCGGCGCACAGGCCACGGGCCACGGCGGCGTAATGGCTTGCCGGCCAGGCCCGCTCGGGCAGCAGGCCGCCGCCGGCATACAACAGCACCACTTTGCGTCCTGCCAGTGGGGGGTGATCGGCCAGCATTTTTTGCTGGTAGGCCTGTAGTTCTGTCGGCTCGAACGGCACCATCAAGCCGGTGTCGGCGGGCAGCTCGCGGATCGGGGCTGCCTTGTTGCGCGGCATGGCGGCGTCGTCCAGCGCATCCACCAGCGAGAGAAATTGTTTGGTGATGTGCTGGTAGGGGTTGTAGGGAATGGCGCGATTGATGAAGCTGCCACGGTACAAACCTTCCTGGGTATGGGGGGTGAATCCAACACGCAAGGGGCCACCGCTGAGGTAACTCATCAGGCTGCTGACACGGGAAAACAGTTCACAGTCGATCACCGCGTCCAGCGGCAAGGCGCGCAGCGCCTGGCTGACGCGCCAGATATCACCCAGCAGTCCCAGGCCGGCGCTGTCGTCCAGGGCATGCAGGTGTTCCGGCCGGGCCAGCCCCAGCAGCTTGGCAACTTCCTGATTTTTCTTGAGCTGCAGCACATGCAGAGTGACACCGGGGTAACGCTGGCGCAGCGCCGCAAACATCGGGCCGGCCAGCACCACGCTGCCCATTTCGGACAACAGGATCACCAGGATGTGGCGCGGGTTGGCCGGCATGCGCACCGCCTGGCGGCCAGACACCAGCCGTGCCCAGAGCGACACGACGGCACACAGGACCTGGCCAACCCAGCGGTCAATCCAGCGTTGTGTCTGCAGCTTCATCCGCGCGGTTTACAGCCCGGCAGCGTCGCGCAGCAGCTCGGCGCGGTCGGTCCGCTCCCAGGTGAACTCGGGTTCTTCACGGCCGAAGTGGCCGTAAGCCGCCGTCTTCTCGTAGATCGGGCGCAACAGGTCCAGCATCTGGATGATGCCTTTGGGGCGCAGGTCAAAGTGCAGGCTTACCAGGGCGGCAATTTGCTCGTCGGGAATGACACCTGTGCCTTCGGTGTAGACCGTCACGTTCATCGGGTGCGCCACACCGATGGCGTAGGCTACCTGGATCTGGCACTGCTTGGCCAGCCCGGCGGCCACGATGTTCTTGGCCACGTAGCGGGCCGCATAGGCGGCCGAGCGGTCCACCTTCGTCGGGTCTTTGCCGCTGAAAGCGCCGCCGCCATGTGGGCAGGCACCCCCGTAGGTGTCGACAATGATCTTGCGACCGGTCAGGCCGCAATCACCTTGCGGCCCACCCACGACAAAACGGCCCGTGGGGTTGATCAGGTATTTGGTGTCGGCGGTCAGCCATTCCTTGGGCAGCACGGGTTTGATGATTTCTTCGCGCACGGCCTCGTAAAAGGCATCGGTCATGACGTGTCCCAGGCTCATTTCCGGGCTGTGTTGGGTGGACAGCACCACGGTGTCGATGCTGTGCGGCTTGCCATCGACGTAACGCATTGTGACCTGGCTCTTGGCATCCGGGCGCAGGAACGGCAGACGGCCATCCTTGCGCAACTGCGCCTGGCGCTCGACCAGCCGGTGGGCGTAGTAGATCGGCGCGGGCATCAGCTCGGGGGTTTCGTCGCAGGCGTAGCCAAACATCAGACCCTGGTCGCCAGCGCCGGTGTTGAGATGGTCGTCAGAGGCGTGATCCACGCCCTGGGCGATGTCGTTGCTTTGTTTGTCGTAGGCCACCAGCACGGCGCAGCCTTTGTAGTCGATGCCGTATTCGGTGTTGTCGTAGCCGATACGCTTGATGGTGTCGCGTGCGACCTGGATGTAGTCGACGTTGGCGTTGGTGGTGATTTCACCGGCCAGTACCACCAAACCGGTGTTGGTCAGGGTTTCCGCAGCAACGCGGGATTTGGGGTCTTGTTTGAAAATGGCATCCAGAATCGCGTCGGAAATCTGGTCGGCGACCTTGTCGGGGTGACCTTCCGAGACGGATTCGGACGTGAAAAGAAAATCGTTCGCCATGGCTTGATGCTCCTAAAAAAGTTAACAACCGGGTTGCGTTGCCTGGGCTTGAGGAGCTGTCAGCGAACGCTTTAGCAGATTTGTCAAAGTTTTGACAAGGCACAATGGCGGCCTGTTGGGCTGCCTCTGTGGGTGTCGCCCTGCAAGTAGTTCCATAACTCAGCGACTTTGCGTAGTTTATCTCACCCCATGATGTCCTTGTTCAAACTGTTGTCTGTGTTGCCGCTGGGGGTGTTGCATGGCCTGGGCTGGCTGCTGGGCTGGGGGGCATTTGCCGCGTCCGGCAGCTACCGCCGCCGTTTTCTGGACAACGCACGCCAGGCCGGACTGGGCGCACGGGCCTGGCTGCCTGCTGTGGGGGAGAGCGGCAAGATGCTGGCCGAATTGCCGCGGCTGTGGCTGGGCCGCCCGGTCCGCATCTTGTGGGACGGAGAAGCCTACGCCGATCAGGCGCTCCGGCAGGATCGGGGGGTGGTGTTCCTGACGCCGCATCTGGGGTGTTTTGAGATCGCCTCCCAGGCTTACGTGCAGCGATTCGGGCACCTGGGCAAAACCATGACGGTGCTGTATCGCCCGCCGCGCCAGGCCTGGCTGCGGGCGCTGGTGGAGCGCGCGCGCCAGCGTCCGGGCGTGCAGACCGCGCCGACGACGCTCGCGGGTGTCAAGCAGATGATCAAGGCCCTGAAAAAGGGGGAATGGGTCGGGTTGTTGCCAGACCAGGTGCCCCCTCAAGGCATGGGTGTGATGGCACCATTTTTTGGTCGGGACGCCTACACCATGACGCTGTCGGTGCGGCTGGTGCAGCAGACCGGCGCCAATGTGTTGCTGGCCTGGGGGGAACGTTTGAGCTGGGGGCGTGGCTACCGGGTCCATGTGCGGCCACTGGCGGTATCGTTGCCTGCCGATTTGCCCGAGGCGGTGGCGTTGGTGAATCAGGCCATGCAGGCGCTGATCGAGGAGTGCCCGCAGCAATACCTCTGGGGTTATGCGCGCTACAAGCAGCCGCGCGAGAGCCTGTGAAGGCGTTGGCGTCCGGCATGTCAGGGGGTGTTTCGAGAATGATGAGTCAGCTCAGTTTGCTGTTGATGCGTGGCCTGGCCTGGTTGCCGTTGGCCTGGGTTCGTGCGCTTGGACGGCTGCTGGGGTGGTTGTTGTATGGGCTGGTGGGGTCACGCCGCCGTGTGGTGGACACCAATCTGCGCCTGTGCTTTCCCTCATTGACGCCGACGCAGCGACGTGCCCTGACGCGCCAGGTGTTTGTTTGTTTTGCCCAAGCCTGGCTGGACCGGGGCTGGCTCTGGCATGGCACACCCGAGCGGGTGCGCCAGCGGCTGCGCTTGTCTGGTGCGGTGCACGAACTGGCAGGCAGTGAGCCGGTGGTGATTTTTGCGCCGCATTTTGTCGGGCTGGACGCTGGCTGGACGGCTTTGACGCAGCAATTGCCGCGCCGTTTCACGACCATCTACACCGACCAGGCCAACAAGGTCATGGACGCCTGGATCCTGGCGGGACGCCAGCGTTTTGGCTCGGTGCGCCTGTTTGGCCGTGTAGATGGGGTCAAGCAGATTGTGGCAGCCCTGCGTGCCGGGGAGCCGTTGTATCTGCTGCCTGACATGAACTTTGGTCCGCATGAATCGGTGTTTGTGCCGTTTTACGGCGTCAGCGCTGCCACCGTGCCCAGCCTGTCGCGTTTTGCCCGGCTCGGGCGTGCCAAGGTGGTGCCGGTGGTGACCCGCCTGACCGCCACTGGCTACGAGGTGCAGGTGTTGCCACACTGGCCGGACTTTCCGGGGGCAGATGCCCAGGCCGACACGGCGCGCATGAATGCCTGCCTGCAGACCTATGTTGACGCCATGCCGCAGCAGTATTACTGGGTGCACAAACGGTTCAAGGACCGGCCACCGGGAGAGCGGCCGGTTTATGAGTAAAATGGGCCTCTAGCCCGGATAGATATTGATTGGTTAGCTATTTATTGGATAGCAAAATCAAGGAGTGGGTGTTGTGTTGACAACCGGTACTGTGGCCGCTGCAGGGGCGTCCGGGTGAGCCCATTGCCACAGCAGGGTGGCCACTTCGTCGATGCCCTGGCGTTTGGTGGCTGAAAACAGGCGCACTTCACCGCCACCGGCCTGCAATTTCATGATCGACAGGGCCTTGCTCTGCTCGGCGCGGGTGAGTTTGTCGGCCTTGGTCAGGATCACCAGGAATTTCAGGCCTTCTTCCACCCGGGGGCGTACCACGTCGAGCAGGATTTCATCCAGCTCGGTCAGGCCGTGGCGCGGGTCACACATCAGCACAATCGCTTTGAGGTTCTCGCGTGTGACCAGGTAGTTGGCCATGACCTGTTGCCAGCGGATCTTGTCCTGCTTGGGCACGGCGGCGTAGCCGTAACCCGGCAAATCGGCCAGCACGGCGTCGGTCACCCCCTGTTTGCCCAGGGCAAACAGGTTGATGTGCTGGGTGCGTCCCGGTTTTTTGGAGGCAAAGGCGAGCTGCTTTTGCTGGGTCAGGGTGTTGATGCAGGTGGATTTGCCGGCGTTGGAGCGGCCGACAAACGCAATTTCAGGCACGCTCAGTGGCGGCAGGAAGTGCAGTTGCGGGGCGGTGGTGAGAAATCTGGCCGTATGCAGCCAGCCCAGCGCCAGTGGGGCGGTGATTTCAGGACGGGCCGGCGGCACGATGGTGGCCGGGCTGGTGTCGGCTGGGCTTGGGTGCTTAGTCATTCAGTAAGTTAGAGAGAATTGTCGCATTGTAGAATTACCCGGTTTTGCAACACTGACCTGACCGTATTCACTATGAAGCTCATTTCCACATTCATGATCGCTGCGTCACTGGCCGCGACGGCTTTTTCCAGCTTTGCGCAACAAGCACCGGCTGCTGCCGCCAAGCCGGATTTGGCCAAGGGTGAGGCCAGCTTCGCAACGGTGTGCGCCGCCTGCCACGCACCGGACGGCAATTCGCTGATTCCGGTGAATCCCAAGCTGGCACAACAACATCCTGAATATCTGGTCAAGCAACTGCAGGAATTCAAGGCCGGCAAACGTGTCAATGCCGTCATGAATGGTATGGCCGCGCCGCTGAGCGACGCCGACATGAAAAACATCGCCTACTGGCTGGGGAGCAAGAAGGCCACACCAGGTGCTGCCAAGGAAAAAGAACTGGTGCTGCTGGGTGAACGCATCTACCGTGGCGGGATTGCAGATCGCCAGATTCCCGCCTGTGCCGGTTGCCACAGCCCGAACGGCGCCGGTATCCCGGCCCAATACCCCCGCCTGAGTGGCCAGCATGCGGATTACGCGGTGGCCCAGCTCAATGCCTTCCGTGATGGCAGCCGCGCCAACAGTGTGCAGATGACCCAGGTGGCGGCCAAGCTCAATGACCGCGAGATCAAGGCAGTGGCCGATTACATTGCCGGATTGCGCTGAACCCAGTGCCGGGTGATTGACCCGGGCACACTCTGTAGGCGGGCCGTTTCTGACGGCCCATTTTTTTTGCCCATGTGATGCGTGAACGGGGCGGCTGGCGCTTGTCCCTGGTCGAGCAGACTCATGTAAGAAAGTCTATTCTCCGGCGACTAAGCAGCATCGAAAGGGTTACACCATGTTCATCAAAACGGATCACAGCGGCTTCAACCATGCCGTTCCAAGCGACATCACCGCCCCGGCGGTTTACCAGACCCGGCGTGAACTGGTGCGTCGAATGCTCACCGGGGCAGCGGGCGCCACCCTGGCGTCGTGGGCAGCGCGCGAGTCTTTGGCTCAGGCCGCTGGTGTGACACCACCGGGGCAGAATGCCGCCTTGGCCCGCAGCCTGTCCAAGGTTCCCGGCGCCATGAGCCTGGACAAAGTGACGGATTACAAGCTGGCCAGCAGCTACAACAACTATTACGAGTTTGGCACGGACAAGGCCGATCCGGCCAAAAATGCCCACACGCTGCAAACCAGCCCCTGGACCGTGGTGGTCGAGGGATTGGTCAAAAAGCCGGCTCGCTACACGTTGGAGGACCTGCTCAAACTCAGCGCGCAGGAGGAGCGGATTTACCGCCTGCGTTGTGTCGAAGGTTGGTCGATGGTGATTCCATGGGTCGGGTACTCGCTGTCCGAGCTGGTCAAGCGGGTGGAGCCGCTGGGCAGCGCTAAATACGTGGAGTTTGTCACCCAGGCCGACCCCAAGACCATGCCCGGTGTGGGTTCGCGCGTGCTGGATTGGCCGTATGTGGAAGGGCTGCGGCTGGATGAGGCCATGCACCCCCTGACACTGCTGAGTTTTGGCATGTACGGTGAGGTATTGCCCAAGCAGAGTGGGGCGCCAGTACGCCTGGTGGTGCCTTGGAAATACGGCTTCAAGAGTGGCAAGAGCCTGGTCCGGATCCGTTTCACCGACAGGCAGCCACAGACCGCCTGGAACAAGGCCGCGCCCGGGGAATACGGGTTTTATTCGAATGTGAACCCGGATGTGGATCACCCGCGCTGGAGTCAGGCGACCGAGCGCCGCATTGGTGAAGACGGGCTGTTTGCCCGCAAGCGCAAAACATTGCCATTCAATGGGTATGAAGCCCAGGTCGGGCAGTTGTATGCCGGGATGGACTTGAAGAAATATTTCTGATGACCACGGTGCGTGAACGGCACTGGCGCACGCGTTTGAATACGCTGTGCCAGCAGCCTGGGGCCAAACCACTGGTGTTCATGTTGCTGCTTGGCCCGTTGGGCCTGCTGGTCTGGGCCGTGGTGGCCGATCAGCTGGGGGCCAACCCGGCGCAGGCGTTGGTGCGAGCCACTGGCGACTGGACCTTGCGCGCCTTGTGTCTGGTGCTGGCGGTGACGCCGCTACGGGTGGTGTTGCAGGTGCCGGCGCTGGCGCGCCTACGGCGCATGCTGGGTTTGTTTGTCTATTTTTACGCCACGCTGCATCTGTTGAGTTACGGCTGGTTTGACATGGGGTTCGAGCTGCCGGAGATCATCCGCGACATTGCCAAGCGGCCATTCATCCTGGTGGGGTTTCTGGCTTTTGTGCTGCTGTCCATGCTGGCGCTGACCTCGTTCAACCGCGCCATTCGGGCGCTGGGGGGGCAAAACTGGCAGCGCCTGCACCGGCTGGTTTACGCGGTGGCGGTGCTGGCGATGCTGCATTTTTTCTGGATGCGGGCGGGCAAAAATGATTTTGCCGAGGTGGCCGTTTATGGGCTGGTGCTGGTGCTTCTGCTGGGCTGGCGAGTTGTGCGGTTGATGAATAAAAACAGGCGTTAGCCCACGTATTCATTCATTTTGTTGCTATGTTTTAGATAGCAATTATTTGACCGGCTGAGGCTGGTGACTCAGGGTGTTTGCACCGGCTTGGGGCGGCTGGCCGCATCCGTGGCGGGCAGCAGCGCGTCCGGCAGGCTGGCGCGGTTGGCGGCGGCGGGGTGGGTTGGCAAATACAAGGGGCCTTGCTGCCCACAGGCCAGCAAGTTGACCGCGACAACACCAAGGACAAGCGTGCGCACTAGAATTTGAGTCCACTTCGACATGGCAGGATTGTAATGACTGACTCAGAATTCATGGACGCCGCTGAACGGGTGCTGAAGGCCGTTGAGGCCAGCTGTGACCGGATCAACGACGAGACACTGGCCGACATCGACAACCAGCGCTCGGGGGGCATGATCACACTGGTGTTTGCCAATCGCAGCCAGATCGTCATCAATTTGCAAAAACCACTCCATGAAATCTGGCTGGCGGCGAAATGTGGCGGTTTCCACTACCGCTTGGATGGTCAGCAATGGCTGGACACCAAGGGTCAAGGTGAATTTTTTGCATCCCTGTCGGGTTATGCCAGCGAGCAGTCGGGCATGGCGCTGGTGTTTTCGGCGTGATGCTCAGTTCTTGAACAAATCCAGTATCTTGCGTTTTTCATCAGCGGGGGGCAACGGGATCACCTGCGGCTGGTTGTCCGTGCTTTCATTGGCTGAACCCAAGGTGGAGATACCTGATCCTGGCGCGTAATTGGTGAAATACCATTCCCCACCGGAATTGACCACGCCCTCGGGCACCGGCACTTCCATGATGGGTGTTGTTTTCAGCGCCGTGGCCATGAACTCGATCCAGATGGGTAGGCTCAGGCCACCGCCGGTTTCCCGGTCACCGAGCTTCCTGGGCGTGTCATAACCCACCCAGGTGATGGCGGCCAGCGTGGGCTGGTAACCTGCAAACCAGGTGTCCATGGAGTCATTGGTGGTGCCGGTCTTGCCATAAAGGTCCGGGCGTTTCAAGGTGGCCTGGGCGCGCGCAGCCGTGCCCGAGCGGGCTACTTCCTGCAGCAGGCTGCTCATGACAAAAGCGTTGCGTTCATCAATGGCACGAACGGAGTCGTCCAGCGCTGGCGCCTTGGTTTCTGCCAGCAGCTTGCCTTTCTGGTCTGTCACTTTGGTGATCAGCCACGGGTTGACCCGGTAGCCACCGTTGGCAAACACCGAGTAGGCCGTGGCCATCTGCATGGGCGTGACGGAGCCGGCACCCAAGGCCATGGTCAGGTAGGCTGGATGTTTTTCTGCGTCAAAGCCAAACCGGGTGATCCATTCCTGGGCATTTTGGGCGCCAACCGTTTGCAGGATCCGGATGGACACCATGTTTTTGGACTTGGCCAGCGCGTGGCGCATGGACATGGGGCCTTCAAATTTGCCATCGTAATTCTTCGGCTCCCAGGGCTGGCCGCCGGTCACGCCAGCACTGAAAAACAGGGGACCATCGTTGATGATGGTGGCTGGTGTGACGCCATGCTCCAGCGCTGCTGAATAAATGAATGGTTTGAAGCTGGAGCCGGGTTGCCGCCACGCCTGGGTGACGTGGTTGAATTTGTTCTTTTCAAAGTCAAAGCCACCAACCAGGGCCTTGATGGCGCCACTACGTGGGTCAATGGCCACAAACGCCCCTTCCACCTCCGGTAGCTGGGTGATCTCCCAGCTTGACTTCGGGGTGCGCACCACTCGGATGACCGCCCCACGGCGAATCCGGATGTTGGCCGCGGCTTTGTCGGACAGGCCGGACTGTGCCGGTTTGAGGCCCTCACCAGTGATTTCGACCATTTCCCCGTTCTGTCGGATGGCGGTGATTTTTTTGGTATTCGCATCCAGCACCACCGCAGACATCACATCACCGTTGTCTGGATGCTCTGCCAGTGTTTCGTCGATGACATCCTCTGCCTCAGCTGGGGTGCCCGGAAGGCTGACAAATTTCTCGGGACCGCGGTAAACCTGCCGGCGTTCGTAATTCATGATGCCGCGCCGCAGCGCCTGGTAGGCGGCGGTCTGGTCAGCAGCGTTCAGTGTGGTGTAGACGTTCAGGCCCCGGGTGTAGGTTTCGGGGCCGTATTGGGCAAACATCAGTTGGCGAACAGTTTCGGCGACGAACTCAGCGTGCACCGCCGCAGTAGAGCTGCCATTTTTGACCTTGAGCTCTTCGCGTTTGGCAACATCAGCCTGGCTGGCGGTGATGAAGCCGTTTTCCAGCATCCGGTCGATGATGTAGAGCTGGCGCGACTTGGCACGTTTGGGGTTGCTGATCGGGTTATAGGCGGACGGGGCCTTGGGCAGTCCGGCCAGCATGGCCGCCTCGGCGACGGAGATGTCCTTGAGCGGTTTGCCAAAGTATGCCTCTGATGCTGCCGCAAATCCATAGGCGCGGTTGCCCAGAAAGATCTGATTCATGTAGATTTCCAGAATCTGATCCTTGGTCAGCAGGTGCTCCAGTTTGAAGGTCAGCAAAATTTCATAAATCTTGCGGGTGTAAGTCTTCTCAGACGACAGATACACGTTGCGGGCGACCTGCATGGTGATGGTAGAGGCACCCTGGCTCTTGATGCGCCCCAGATTGGCCAGTGCCGCGCGGGCGACGCCGATGTAATCCACGCCACCATGCTGGTAAAAGCGGGCATCTTCAATGGCAAGAACTGCTTCTTTCATGACTTTGGGGATGTCCTGAATCGGCGTGAGGTGGCGCCGTTCTTCACCAAATTCCCCGATCAACACACCTTCTGCCGAAAAAACGCGCAAGGGAAGTTTGGGCCGGTAGTCCGACATGTCCGAGATGTCGGGCAGGTTGGGGTAGGCTGTCGCCAAGGCAATGGCCAGAATCAACAGCACGGAGGTCGCACCTGCCACCAACATACCACTGATCAGCAGGAGTGCTCTGACCGCCCAGTGACGGGACGGCTGCTGGCGGCTGGCTGTCGGCTTGTTTTTATCAGAGGGGGGAGGTGAGGTGGTATTGGCGACCATAAAAAATTCGTGTTAACGCGCAACCAGAGTCGGCATGGGAGCGGTACTGATGAAGTCGTTAGTATCCCTTGACGTCAGTGTGCCAGTGGGCTGGTGGTCGTTCTGATATGCAGTTTAGATGGTGAACAGCCTAAATCGTCCATATTTGGCAACGCTCGCGAGGTGTAAATTGCGTAAAAATCTTTGTGTGACAATGCTCTTGCTGATAGCATTGAAGTGATTTCTCAAGACCGGTCCGGTTTTTTGCTTGTTTGTCTAAGGGCTTATGTTGTTTTCTCTGGGGTCGTTATTCAGTCGTCAACCGCCGCCCATGTTGGGGCTGGACATCAGCTCGTCCAGCGTCAAGCTGGTTGAGTTGGGAATCGATAAGGCCGGCGGCATGGTTTTGGAGAATTGTGCCATCGTGCCGTTGGAGCGCGGCTGGATCACGGATGGCAACATCGAAAAATTCGATGAGGTGGCGGATGCCGTGCGTCGTGTGGTCAAGAAAAGCGGGACCAAGACAAAAAATGTCGCCATGGCCTTGCCTCCTTCGGCCGTCATTACCAAAAAAATTGTGCTCCCTGGCGG
>NZ_JAQTWM010000102.1 GCF_028689305.1 Rhodoferax sp.
GCCATGGTTCCCATCGTCATCATTCCCGGTTGGCGCGATTCCGGTCCCGGCCACTGGCAAAGCCTGTGGGCGCAGCAGTTGCCTGGCGCGGTGCGGGTGCAGCAGGACGACTGGTATAGCCCGTCGCGTCAGGCCTGGGTGGCGTCCATTGCCCGGACCATCCTGGCGCAGCCCGGCCCGGTGGTGATTGCTGCCCACAGCCTGGGCTGTATTGCCGCCAGCCATTTGCCCGCCGAGGCCGCCGCCTGTATCCGGGGGGCGTTGTTGGTGGCGCCGGCCGACCCCGAGCGGCGCAGTGTGCTGGCCGACTTCGCACCGGTGCCCTACCAGCGCCTGCCGTACCACAGCATCATCGTGGCCAGCAACGACGACCCCTTTTGTCCGGTACGCACCGCCGGCGCCTATGCCCGGGCCTGGGGCAGCGAATTTGTGCGCCTGCAAAGTGCCGGCCATATCAATGTAGAAGCCGGTTTTGGTCCCTGGCCACTGGGCCTGGCGCTGCTCCGGTCGCTGGTGGACGAAGTCAAGGAATGTCTCTCGGTCACATCGCTATAAAACCAAACGAGTATTAGCTTAGGACTAAATAGTCGTTTGAGTTTTAACGCTTTGTTTTCACAATCCATTACCTCAGCCAAACAAGCCCCGGAAATTGTCATGAACATCAAACAAAAAGTCGCTTTAGCCCTCGCATTTATTGGCCTGACAGCTACACAATTAGTAGCATCCCAGACCTTGCTCAACGTGTCCTACGACGTGTCCCGTGAGTTCTACAAGGACTACAACGTCGCTTTTGTCGCGCACTACAAAAAGACGACCGGCAAAGACGTCAAGGTGGACCAGGCCCACGGCGGCTCCAGCGCCCAGGCGCGCGCGGTGAACGACGGCCTGGATGCTGATGTGGTCACCATGAACACCACCACCGATGTGGAGTTCCTGGCCAAAAGCGGCGTGGTGGCGGCTGACTGGGCCAAACGTTTCCCCAACAACGCCGCCCCCACCACCTCGACCATGCTGTTCCTCACCCGCAACGGCAACCCCAAGGGCATCAAGGACTGGAACGATCTGATCCGCCCTGACGTGAAAGTGATTGTGGTCAACCCCAAGACCGGTGGCAATGGCCGCATGGCCTACCTGGCGGCCTGGGGCTACGTGCGCAAGACCGGCGGCACCGACGCGCAGGCGGCTGAGTTTGTGAGCAAGCTGTTCAAGAATGTGCCGGTGCTGGCCAAGGGCGGGCGTGATGCCACCACCATCTTTTTGCAGCGCAATATTGGTGATGTGCTGATCACCTTCGAGTCCGAAGTGGTGTCGGTGGACCGCGAGTTTGGCGCCGGCAAGGTCGATGCCATTCACCCCTCGGTGAGCATTATTGCAGAGAACCCGGTGGCGGTGGTGGAGCGCACGACGGTCAAAAAAGGCAGCGGCGAATTGGCCAAGGCTTACCTGAACCATCTGTATTCCGATGAAGCACAGGAGATTGCCGCCAAACACGGCATTCGCCCGCAGAACCCCAAAATCCTGGCCAAGTACGCCAGCACTTTCAAGCCACTGACACTGTTCCCGGTGAGTGAGTATTTTGGTTCGCTGACCGAGGCGCAAAAAGTGCACTTCAATGACGGCGGCCAGTTCGACAAGATCTACACCGTCAAATAAAGCCGGCCAATCGCAGCCCCTCCATCTGACTGTCCATGCCGGAGTCGTTTCGGCGTGATCCACCCTGTAATGCGATGTCCATGACCTCTGCCGTCCTGCCTGCTTCACCTGTGGCCGCTCACGCTGCCCCGGCCCGCCCACCCAGGCGGGTGTTGCCCGGTTTCCATCTGACGCTGGGTTACACCTTGTTTTACCTAGCGCTGATTGTGCTGATTCCACTGTCTGCCTTGCTGTTCAAAACCTTCACACTGAGCTGGGCCGAATTCTGGACAGCCGTGGCCAGCCCGCGGGTGCTGGCGTCGTACCGGCTGACCTTTGGCGCCTCGTTTCTGGCGGCCCTGGTCAATGTGTTCAGCGGCCTGCTGCTGGCCTGGGTGCTGGTGCGCTACAGTTTTCCGGGCAAAAAAATCATTGACGCGTTGGTGGATCTGCCGTTTGCCCTGCCCACGGCGGTGGCGGGCATTTCGCTGACCGCGCTGCTGGCCGGCAATGGCTGGATTGGCCAATACCTGGAGCCGCATGGCATCCAGCTGGCGTTCAACCCCAATGGCATCGTGATCGCACTGATCTTCATTGGCCTGCCGTTTGTGGTGCGCACCGTGCAGCCGGTGCTGGAAGACGCGGAAAAAGAGCTGGAAGAAGCCGCCACCTGCCTGGGGGCGAGCCGTTGGCAGACCTTTCGTTATGTGATTTTCCCGGCGATTGCGCCGGCATTGCTGACCGGTTTTGCCATGGCCTTTGCCCGGGCCGTGGGTGAATACGGCTCGGTCATTTTCATTGCCGGCAACATGCCGATGATTTCCGAGATCACCCCGCTGATCATCATCGGCAAGCTGGAGCAATACGACTACGCCGGGGCCACTGCCGTGGCGACAGTGATGCTGGGACTCTCATTTGTGCTGCTGCTGGTCATCAATGCGTTGCAAAGCTGGCAGCGCAGCCGCTCAGGGGGTAAATCATGAACACCCGCACCGTTCGCCGTGCCGATGCCGGTACCACCGAGCCGACCTGGGTACGCTGGTCACTGACCGGGCTGGCGCTGGCTTTTGTTGGCCTGTTTTTGTTGCTGCCGCTGGCGGCGGTGTTCACTGAAGCCCTGCGCAAAGGTTTGCCTGCCGCGCTGGAGGCCCTGCGTGAGCCCGATGCCTGGAGCGCGATTCGCCTGACGCTCATCACCGCCGCCGTGGCCGTGCCGCTGAACCTGGTGTTTGGCGTGGCAGCGGCCTGGGCCGTGGCCAAGTACGAGTTCAAGGGCAAGGCCTTTTTGACCACGCTGATTGACCTGCCGTTCTCGGTCTCGCCGGTGGTGGCGGGGCTGATTTATGTGCTGATGTTTGGTGCGCAGGGTTGGATCGGCCCGTGGCTGGCTGAACACAACATCAAAATTGTGTTTGCCGTGCCTGGCATCATCCTGGCCACGGTGTTTGTCACCTTTCCGTTCATCGCCCGCGAACTGATTCCGTTGATGCAGGCGCAAGGCACCGAGGAGGAGCAGGCCGCCGTGGTGCTCGGAGCCACCGGCTGGCAAACCTTCTGGCATGTGACGCTGCCCAACATCAAGTGGGGTCTGGTCTATGGCGTGATTTTGTGCAACGCCCGTGCCATGGGGGAGTTTGGCGCGGTGTCAGTGGTGTCTGGCCACATTCGCGGCCAGACCAACACCTTGCCGCTGCATGTGGAGATTTTGTACAACGAGTACCAGTCGGTGGCGGCCTTTGCCGTGGCGTCTCTGCTGGCGCTGCTGGCCTTGCTCACCTTGTTGATCAAGTCGGTGGTCGAGTGGCAGTTTGAGCGCGACCAGAAGGCCGCAGCCGAGTTGCCGCCGGAACGCCCCACCGCATCCCCGTTGCCGACCACGGCGCCTGCCCGATAACAAGTAAACCATCATGAGCATAGAAATCCGTCACGTCAGCAAAGACTTTGGCAACTTTCACGCCCTGCGCGACGTGAGCCTGGACATTGAGTCCGGTGAGCTGGTTGCGCTGCTGGGGCCATCGGGCTGCGGCAAAACCACGCTGCTGCGCATCATCGCCGGTCTGGAAACCGCTGACCAGGGCCACATTTTGTTCAACGGTCTGGATACCACCGACACCCATGTGCGCGAACGCAACGTCGGTTTTGTGTTCCAGCACTACGCGCTGTTTCGCCACATGAGTGTGTTTGACAACGTGGCCTTTGGCCTGCGCATGAAGCCCAGGGCGACGCGTCCGAGCGAGGCGGTGATCAAGCAGAAAGTGCATGAGTTGCTCGGCCTGGTGCAATTGGACTGGCTGGCCGACCGCTATCCGGCGCAACTCTCGGGCGGGCAGCGCCAGCGCATTGCCCTGGCCCGCGCGCTGGCGGTGGAGCCGCAAGTGTTGTTGCTGGACGAGCCGTTTGGCGCGCTTGATGCCAAGGTGCGCAAGGAGCTGCGCCGCTGGCTGCGCCGCCTGCACGACGACCTGCATGTGACCAGCATCTTTGTGACCCACGACCAGGAGGAAGCGCTGGAGGTGGCAGACCGGGTGGTGCTGATGAACGCGGGTCAGGTGGAGCAGATTGGCACGCCGCAAGAGGTGTGGGACCATCCGGCCAGCCCGTTTGTCTATGGCTTTCTGGGTGACGTGAACCTGTTCCATGGCCGCGCGCACGAGGGCGAAATGCTCATCGGTTCCGACGAAGACGGTCTGCGTCTGGCCAGCCCGGAACACCACGGGGCGCAGGATGCCAAGGCCTTCGCCTACGTGCGTCCCCATGATCTGGAGGTGACGCGTTACACCACTGGTGCCGGTGTGGCAGACCAGCCGCGTGGCATCGTGGCCAAACTGGTGCGCACCATTGTGGTGGGGCCGGTTGCCCGGCTGGAACTGTTGCCCCTGGACGCGGTGGCTGTGGGCAGCAGCGACATCATTGAGGCCCAGATTGCGGCGCAGCAATTTGCCATGCTGGGTCTGAAAGACGGCGAAACCGTGGTGGTGACACCACGTCGGGCCCGGGTGTTTGTGGCCTGAGGCCGCAGATGCTGCGCCAGCGGCGGATGACATTGCGGGCGGACACACTCTTTACCTGTGCTTTACTGAACGGCCATCAAACCACCGGTTTGCTGCGACAACATGGACCTCGGTCAATGTCATCGAAAGTGAACCTCATGAAAAAATCCTTGTTGTTAACTGCCGCCCTGGTGGCCAGCACCCTGTGTGCTGCCCAGGAGCTGGGGCGTGTGATCTCTGCCACGCCAGTGATGGAGCAAGTGGCCGTACCGCGCCAGGTATGCACCATGGAGCAGGTGACGGTGCAGCCACCCAAGTCAGGGGCCGGTGCTGTCATGGGGGCCATCGCCGGTGGTGCCATGGGCAATGCCATTGGGGATGGCAGCGGGCGCACGGCGGCGACCGTGCTGGGTCTGCTTGGTGGCGCCATTTTGGGTGACCGGATTGAAGGCAACACTGCACCTCAGACGCAAAACGTGCAGCGCTGCAGCACCCAGACCTTTTATGAAAACCGGACGATGGCCTACAACGTGGTCTACGAATACGCCGGTAAGCAGTACAGCGTGCAAATGCCCAATGACCCCGGCCCGACCATCCAGTTGAGCGTGACTCCGGTCGGTGCCGCTGTGGTGCCGCCGCCAGCCAGTGTCACCATCCTGGAGCGGCCGGTGTATGCCCAACCGCCTGTGGTGGTGGTCCCTCCCCCGGTCACCCTGCATGACGGCGCCGGTTTCAACCGGCATCCTTATCCGTCCTATCCGTGGCGCGACGGCCGTCGTGATTTCTATCACGGGCGCTGACGGGTGGCGTTAAATGATCCCGGGCAGAAAACGATGGCGGCAGCTTGAGCAATAGGCCGGGTAAGGTGAGTGGTGCTCACGCAGCCATTGTTCTTCCAGGCTGGCCTTGACCAGCAGCACCAGCACCAAGGCCACCCACAGTGCCCAGGCCAACCAGGGTCCGGCCAGCCAGGCCAGCGCGGCAGCACCCAGCAACACGGCGGTGTACATCGGATGCCGGACATACCGGTAGGGGCCACTGGTCACCAGCACACCATGGGCCTTGGGGGCCGGGCGGATGTTGAAATTGCCGGGCCGGTTATGCAGCAGCGTCCACCCCCCCACCGCCGCTGACCCGGCTGCCAGCGCCAGACTGCCCCAGGCAAACCGGCCTTGTGAAGCCGCCAGAGCGATCAGCCACAACAGCAGGCCAAATTGCAGCGTCACCAGCAGGACACCAACGGGCTGGCGCAGGGGTTTGGGAGACAGCGTCATACAGGCAGCAACAAAAGGGGTAAACCCGGATTGTCCACCACAGAGCCGCTTGTTACACACGTGGACGCGGTTCGTCCAGAGGGCCTTGGCACCCGCCATGCCATGCAATCTATTTGGCACGAAACTCGCTTGAGACTCTAGAATAAGTTGACCAACTGGTTAGTTTCTTGCGCGCAAGGCTGCTTTTTGGTGCAACCCTCTTTTTTCCGTGCGCACATGAACCATTCTGAAGACTTGTCTATCCTGTCCCGGCTCAATGCTCCCACTGGGGGGCGGCTGGCGGTCGAAATCCGCCATGCCAGTGTGGTGTATCAAACGGCAGATTCACCGGTGCATGCGCTGGAGAACATTGACCTGAATATTCACGAGGGCGAATTTGTCTCGCTCATTGGCCCCTCGGGCTGTGGCAAGACCACCCTGATGCGGGTGATTGCCGATCTGGAGCAGATCAGCGCCGGGCAGGTGCTGGTCAACGGTGTGACACCCCATGAAGCCCGGCTGGCGCGAGCGTATGGCTATGTGTTCCAGGCGCCGGCACTGTTTCCCTGGCGTACCGTGCTGGCCAATGTCACCTTGCCGTTGCAGATTCAGGGGCGCACCAAGGCCGATGCAAAAGTCATTGCCCAAGCGCATCTGGAGCGGGTTGGCCTGGCCGGGTTTGAAGGCAAATACCCCTGGCAGCTGTCCGGCGGCATGCAGCAGCGGGTGTCGATTGCGCGTGCCTTGTCGTTTGAGCCCAAGATTTTGATGATGGACGAGCCGTTTGGTGCGCTCGATGAAATCACCCGCGACCGGCTCAACGAGCAGTTGCAGCAGCTCTGGCAGCGTGAGCGCCGCACGGTGGTGTTTGTGACCCACTCGATTGCCGAAGCCGTTTATCTGTCCACCAAAATCGTCGTCATGTCACCGCGCCCGGGGCGCATCGTCAAGGTGATTGACTCCCCCTTGCCTGATGAACGACACCTGGGTTTGCGTGACACCCCGGCTTTCATGGCGCTGGCCCACGAAGTGCGCGAGGCACTGGCGGACGGTCACCATGGCTAAGCCCATTTCCTGGCTGCAACGCGCTAGACACGACTGGCTGCCGGTAGCCGTGGTGCTGTTGAGCGTGGTGCTGATCTGGTACGTGGCCGCCTGGGCCTTGAACGCGCCCGGTGCCATTGAGCGTGTGCTCGATGCCGAAGCCGGTTACACCCGGATGCAGCTGTTTGAAGCCACCATGACCATGGAACGCCCGCTGATGCCTGCGCCACACCAGGTGGCCATGGACTTTTATGAGAGCCTGACCGAATGGCCGGTGGACTCACCGCGCAACCTGATTTACCACGTGCTGGTCACCGGCCAGTCCACCTTGCTGGGTTTTGTGATGGGCACGGCGCTGGGCCTGCTGCTGTCGGTGCTGATTGTGCACAGCCGCACGCTGGACAAGGCGCTGCTGCCTTGGATCGTGGCCTCGCAAACCGTGCCGGTGCTGGCCATTGCGCCCATCGTGCTGGTCATTCTGGGCACCCTGGGCTTTTCCGGCACGGCACCCAAGGCGGTGATCGCCATGTACCTGTGTTTCTTTCCCGTTACGGTGGCCATGGTGCAGGGCCTGCGTTCACCGCAAAAAATTGAAACCGAAATGATGCACACCTATGCCGCCACCCGCTGGCAATCGTTGTGGTTGTTGCGCTTGCCGGCGGCCTTGCCCTTTCTCTTTCCGGCACTGCGCGTGGGCGTGGCTGCCGGGCTGGTGGGGGCCATGGTGGCCGAGCTGCCCACGGGGGCCCAAGCGGGCCTGGGGGCCAGGTTACTCACCGGCTCTTATTACGGGCAAACCACCCAAATCTGGTCGGCACTGGTGATGTCAGCTTTGCTGGGCTTGGCGCTCACCAGTGCGGTGGCCCTGATTGAGCGCATGGTCTTGCGCAGCAGGGGGGCGGTATGAACGAGGTGGTATCCGTATCCGGTGGCGTGGCCCCCTGGTTCTGGCCTGCCATGCTGGGGCTGGCCCTGGTGGCCGGGTACAGCGTGTACCGCATGGCCGCGTTGCAAGGGGCACGCTGGGTGGGCATGGCCACGGCTGCCTTGTTTGGGGCCTGGGTGCTGGTGTTCTGGGAAATTCTGGTGCGCGCGCTGGATGTGCCGCGTGTGCTGTTACCCGCGCCCAGTTTGGTGCTGGCTTCCATGGCCGAGCATGGCCCCAAACTCTGGGGCGACTTTGTGCAGACCGTGCTCAAGGCGGTGTTGATCGGCTGGTCACTGGGCTGCGGTCTGGGGTTTGGGGTGGCCGTGGCCATTGACCGCCTGCCCTTTTTGCAACGCGGCCTCCTTCCCGTGGCCTCACTCACCAGTGCCATCCCGCTGGTGGGCGTGGCTCCCATTGCCGTCATGTGGTTCGGTTTTGAGTGGCCGTCCAAGGCGGCGGTGGTCGTGCTGATGACTTTCTTTCCCATGCTGGTGTCCACCTTGGCCGGGCTCAAAGCCTCGGGCAAGCTGGAGCGCGAGCTGATGTACAGCTACGCTGCCAGCTACACCCGCACGCTGTTGGCGTTGCGCCTGCCTGCGGCGCTGCCGTTCATTTTTGGTGCTCTCAAAGTCAACGCCACGCTGGCCTTGATTGGTGCCATCGTGGCCGAGTTTTTTGGCTCACCCACCTCGGGTCTGGGCTTTCGCATTTCCACCGAGGCGGCACGCATGAACATGTCGCTGGTGTGGGGGGCGATTGTGGTGGCGGCAGTCACCGGTTCCCTGGCCTATGCCTTGCTTGTCCAGCTGGAGCGCCGTGCGGCGTTTTGGCACCCCTCGGTGCGCGAAGGGTGAGTTCGCGCTGTTTGTGTGTCAATGTCTGTTGCGCTTTTCATCAACCCCTAGAAGGAGCTTTCCAATGATTCGTTCTTCCAAGTTCACCCGTCGCCTGCTGGCTGTGGTGATGGCCACCGCCGGTTTTGGCGCACTGGCCGCCGACAAGGTCACCGTGCAGCTCAAGTGGGTGCCGCAAGCCCAGTTTGCGGGCTACTACATGGCCGCAGCCAAAGGCTTTTACAAAGATGCCGGGTTGGACGTGACCATCAAACCCGGTGGCCCCGACATTGCGCCCACGCAAGTGATTGCCGGCAAGCAGGCCGACATCGTGGTGGACTGGATGCCTTCGGCCCTGGCTGCCCGCGAAGCCGGTGTGCCCCTGGTGAACGTGGCTCAGGTGTTCAACCAGTCCGGCCTGATGCTGACCTGCAAGAAGGCCAGCGGCGTGGCCAGCCCCAAGGACTTCAAGGGCAAGACCCTGGGTGTCTGGTATGGTGGCAATGAATACCCCTTCCTCAACTGGATGGGCAAGCTCGGCCTGAAGACCGACTCTGACATCAAGATCTTGAAGCAAGGCTTCAACGTCGACCCGCTGCTGCAAAACCAGGCCGCCTGTATTTCCACCATGATCTACAACGAGTACTGGCAAGTGGTGGACGCCGGTGTGAAGGAAAAAGACCTGGTCACTTTCTTCTATGAAAAAGAAGGCGTGGCCACGCTGGAAGACGGCTTGTACGTGCTGGAATCCAACCTGAAAGACCCGGCCTTTGTGGCCCGCATGGGCAAGTTCCTCAAGGCCACGCTCAAAGGCTGGGACGCTGCGGTGAAAGACCCCGAAGGTGCCGCCAAGGCCGTGGTCGCTGCTGACACGTCCGGCAGCGCCAGCCTGAAGGTGCAAAAGCGCCAGATGGAAAACGTGGCCAAGCTCATCACCAACGCCGGCACCAAGAAGATTGGTTACCTGGAGCCTGCTGCCTATGAGCGCACTGTCAAAGTGTTGCTGGCTGGTGGCAGTGACCCGGTGATCAAGAAAGACCCGGGCAAAGCTGCTTACTCGCATGTCATCTGGGAAGCTGCCGCCAAATAATTGGCGGCATTCAACCCCAGGGGCCTTGTCCTGACGGGTAAGGCCCCTTTTTTCACCATGCCACTACGCTCTACCCTACAAATGGCCGGTGCAGCAGACGATGCTGCCAAAGGCCAGATCCGCCAGGCCAATGAGGCACGCATTCTGGCTGCCGCCGAGCGGGTGTTTGCCGGGGCCGGTTTTGGCGGCGCCACCATGGCCGCCATCGCCGAAGAGGCGGCGCTGCCCAAGGCCAACCTGCATTACTACTTTGGCTCCAAACAAGCGCTGTACCGTGATGTGCTGGCGCAGACCCTGAAAGACTGGCTGGAGCCCACCCACGTCATCACGCCCGGGGCAGATCCCCGAACCGCGATAGAAACCTACATCCGCGCCAAGATGGCCCTCTCGATCCAGCGTCCTCACGCCTCCAGGGTGTTTGCCAACGAACTGTTGCACGGCGCACCGGTGGTCCAGACACTGCTGGCCACCGACTTGCGCAAACTGGTCCTGGCCAAGGCCGAGGTGATTGCCCAGTGGGTGCGTGATGGGCGCATGGCGGCAGTCGACCCGGTGCACCTGTTTTTCACCATCTGGGCAGCTACCCAAACCTATGCCGACTTTGAAGTCCAGGTGTGCGCCGTACTCGGGCACAAGGAGTTGACCGCTCAAGACCAGACCCGGGCCACTGAACACGTGGTCACACTGATATTGCGTGGCTGCGGGCTGACGTAAGGGCTGGCCGCTCAAAGCCAATTCAAAGCTTGGCGCTGAATAATGGCGGCTCCAAAATCATTCTCCCTCTCCGTGATGAAGCTGTTTTCTCTTGCGATCGTTGTCTCGGCACTGGCCGGCTGTTCAGCGGCGCCGACGCGCCCGGTCAGCGTCCCTCGCGACGACCTGGCCTCAACCCAAGCCTATGTCACCCGCCTGGTGCAGCACGAAATGGCCAAGAACAAGGTCACCGGCCTGAGCCTGGCCCTGGTAGACGACCAGCGCGTGGTTTGGGCGCAGGGCTTTGGTTTTGCCGACGTGGAACAGGGTATTCCTGCCAGCGCCGACACCCTGTACCGGGTGGGCTCCATCTCCAAACTGTTCACCGATGTCGCTGCCTTGCAATTGGCAGAACGTGGCCTGCTGGATATTGACAAACCGGTACAACACGCCCTGCCAGCGTTGACGTCCAAGGCGCCGCAGGCGTCATCGATGATCACGCCGCGCCAGCTCATGACCCACCATTCGGGGCTACCGCGTGACCGGCTCAAAGGGTTTCAAACGCCGCAGCCCGCGTCGCTTGCCTCGCTGGTGGATGACGTCGCTGGCCAGCCTTTGGCCTATGCGCCTGACCTGGTTTTCTCCTATTCCAACATCGGCATTTCCCTGCTCGGGGCGGCGGTTCAGTCACGCAGCGGCGTGCCGTTTGCACAGCACATGCAGCAAAA
>NZ_JAQTWM010000019.1:0-13294 GCF_028689305.1 Rhodoferax sp.
GATCTTGACATCCGACAGTTCCAGAAACGGTTTGGTATTCACGATGAAGGTCTCCTTCCATTCAAATCTGTGAGCATAACGCCCTCCTGCCCCCGATGTCGGCTGCCGGCCAACTCACCAGTAGCCACATAAAAAGTAGGAACCCGGCACCAAAAGATGCCTGTCAGGAGAGACGATGCTTAAAATGCGCCGAGGTTTTTGATCAACAGACAAAAAGGAGTCAGACAATGTCCGATCATGTTCAATCCATTGACCGCGGCTATGGCTACAGTGTTGACGCGCAACAGCGCAACAAGGTACTGCGCAACACCTACTGGTTGCTGGCTCTCAGCCTGATCCCCACCGTGCTGGGTGCCTGGCTGGGCGTGGCCACAGGCATCACCCGATCGATGACGGGTGGGCTGGGTCTGATCGTTTTCCTCGGTGGCGCATTCGGTTTCATCTTCGCCATTGAAAAGACCAAGAATTCAGCCGCTGGTGTGCCCGTGCTGCTGGGATTTACCTTCTTTATGGGGCTGATGCTGTCGCGCATGATTGCCATGGTGCTGGGCTTCAAGAATGGGCCTGACTTGATCATGACCGCCTTTGGCGGTACGGCTGGCGTGTTTTTTGTCATGGCCAGCCTGTCCAGCGTCATCAAACGTGACCTCTCTGGTATGGGCAAGTGGTTGTTTGTGGGTGCCCTGGCCATCATGGTGGGCGGCATCATCAATGTGTTTGTCGGATCCACTGCCGGCATGATGGCCATCTCGGTGGCAGCCATTGGTGTTTTCAGCGCCTACATGTTGTATGACCTGAAACGCATTGTGGATGGCGGTGAAACCAACTACATCAGTGCCACACTGGCTCTGTATCTGGACATCATCAATGTGTTTCAGAGCCTGCTGGCCTTGTTAGGCATCATGGGCGGCGAACGCGACTGATGGCCAGCCGCCTTATCGCCCAAACAAAAGGCCCATTCGGGCCTTTTTTCTTGCTTAATTCGAGCTTCGCTGTGATCGAATTGTGCACATAATCCCGTTGACCATTCCCCTCCCTCTGAATGCCATTCATGTCCAGACACCTGCTGATCCTCCTCACAGCCCTGCTGCTGTCAGCCTGTGACATGCTGGGCCTGGGGCCAGACCCCCGGATTGCCCAGAAAGAGGCTGATGCCAAAGCCATTGGCGGCGCCTGTCGACATGGTCTGCGCAGCATTGAAGACTGCTACACCCTGAACAAAGGCGTCAACAAGGCGTCTATTTACGCTGGTTGGCTGGAAATGGACGCCTACATGCGGGAGAACAAGCTCGAAGGGCTGCGCCCCGAAATAACACCGCCTGCTGCAGCTACCGCCGCCTCCGCACCCCGAGCAGAAGAAGTGATCGAAGAAACCAAACCCAAGTCCAAACCGGCGGCCCATTGACACCGGTCAGCCGCGCACCATGGCCTGATATCGGATGGTTTTAGCGCTCCAGCGGCGTTGGTCACGATACCAGATCAAAAACCGCCATGCTCTCGACGTGTGCTGTGTGCGGGAACATGTTCACCACCCCGGCAGCGCTGCACCGATACCCTGCCTGGTGCACCAGCAAACCAGCGTCCCGTGCCAGCGTAGACGGGTTGCAGCTGACATAAACAATGCGTTTCGGCGGCGCCCAGTGTTCTGCCCCGGGCGTGGGCACGACGTCAGCAGCGCCCAGCCGCTGTTGGTGCAGGTCCGCCAAGGCGCGTACCAAGGCAAACGCGCCCTCACGTGGCGGATCCACCAGCCAGCGGTCCGCATAGCCATCAGCAATCAACATGGCCGGGGTCATTTCAAACAAATTTCTTGCTACAAATTCAGTAGCACACAAAGGCCGATTGGTCCGGGCTAGAGCACAATTTTTCTGGTAATTCTCGCGTGACCTGGCGACCAGCACCTCGCTGCCTTCCACGCCCAGCACCGCAGCCGCTTGCGTCGCGATCGGCAAGGTGAAATTGCCCAGGCCACAAAACCAGTCGATCACCCGCTCGTTGTGTTGTGCCTCCAACAAACGTAGCGCCCGTGACACCAGCACCCGGTTGATATGTGGATTGACTTGGGTGAAATCCGTCGGCTTGAACGGCATCACGATGCCGAACTCAGGCAAGGCATAACTCAGCGTTTCCCCGCCGTCATCGAGCAGATGCACCGTTTCCGGCCCCTTGGGCTGCAACCACCACTGCACGCCATGCTGCTGAGCAAAAGCCCGTAAACGGGCCAGATCGGCTGAGCTCAGCGGCTCTAGATGACGCAGCACCAGGGCGATCACGGTGTCTCCACAGGCCAACTCAATCTGTGGACAGGTTTCGACGGCATCCATGGACACAATCAGCGCCCGCAATGGCATCAACATGGCGCTGACCTGTGGCGGCAACACCGGGCAGACCCCCATGTCGGCCACATAACGGCTCTTGCGCTCATGAAAACCGACCAGCACGGTTTCTTTCTTGCGGACATGGCGCACCGACAAACGGGCCCGATAACGATAACCCCAAGTGGGACCTTCGACCGGGCGCATGATCTGCCCGGGCTTGACCTTGCCCAGATGCCACAGATTGTCCTCCAGGGCGCGCTGCTTGACCGCGACCTGGGCACTGCTGTGCAGATGCTGCATCTTGCAGCCGCCGCAGGCGCCAGTATGCAGACCAAAATGGGGACAGCCCGCCTCCACACGTTGGGACGATGACCGGTGAATCGTGGTCAGCGTGCCCTGTTCCCAGTTGTTTTTATGGCGATTGACGTTGGCGCTGACATACTCGAATGGCAACGCCCCCTCAATGAACACCACCTTGCCATCAGCCTTGTGAGCCACGCCCTGGGCATCCAGGTCGAGCGATTCAACCCACAACCAGTCGTCAGGAACGGCGCTGGCAACAGGCGCCTGAGTTTTTTCAATCATTCGCTTTGAATTGGTAAGAATGCTCGACCCGGCCGCCCATGCAGGAGGCCGGCAAGCAAGTTAGCGGGCTGGCAGATACCTGGCAGGATCCACCGGTTTGCCTTGGCGACGCACCTCAAAATGCAGCTTGACCCGGTCAGCATCACTGTTGCCCATCTGGGCGATCTTCTGCCCCTTCAGCACCGACTGATCCTCCTTGACCAGCAGCGTCTGATTGTGAGCGTACGCCGTCAGGAAAACATTGTTGTGTTTGAGAATGATCAGGTTGCCATAACCACGCAAACCGGCCCCCACATACACCACACGACCATCGGCTGCCGCCAGAACCGGATCACCCGCATTCCCGCTGATGTCCAGGCCCTTGTTCTTGACTTCGTCAAAGCCGGCCAGAACCGCACCACTGGCAGGCCAGACCCAAGTGATGTCGGAGTCCGCTGCAGCAGGTTGTGAAGCGGGGGCAGAACTGGATGCGGCACCGGATGACGCTGCGGCCGGGCTGGACGCTGCTGCCACCGCGCCTGGTTTGGCCACCGGACGTACCACGACCTCGTTGCTGCCCAGTGGTGGAACCACCCGCAGGACCTGGCCGACCTCAATGCGGTTCGGATTTTCCACCTGACTCCAGCGGGCAATATCCTGCGTGGTCTGGCCGTTTTCCAGCGCAATCCGCAGCAACGTGTCGCCGGGCTTGACCGTGTAATAGCCAGGCTTGCCCGCATTCTCAAAACCTTGTGGCTGCTTGACAGCCACCGGTGCAGCAGCCGGGAGGGGGGTCACTGAAATTGCCGGTGCCGGCGTCGATGCCGGCGCACGGGCCGGACGGTCCTCAACAGGTGCCCGGTTCAAGCTCGTCGAACTGCATCCAGCCAGCATCGCTGCCACCCAGGCAAGCACAAGAAGACCAAAACCGAACCGTTGATTCAAACGTGTCATACAAACCCCTGTCAAGCAATGCCGGATTTTAAGGGGACAAAGTGCACCGCCTCCATGACCGTCTGACGCAGGCCCTGCGGCGTTTTATCCACCACCACCAGCGCCTGGCGCCCCGGGCTATTGGCACCGGCTGCCACCGGCGCCACCAGTCGTCCACCCACGGCCAGCTGATCCAGCCAGCACTGCGGTAGGGCCTCGCCACCAGCCGCCGCAATGATGCCGGCGTACGGTGCCCCCTTGTCATAACCCACCATGCCGTCGCCAAACAGCAGATGAACATTGGCCAACCGCAAGGGCCGCAAGTTGTCACGGGCCTTGTCATGCAGGCCGCGCAAGCGCTCGATCGAATACACCTCGGTGCACAGCAAACTCAGCACCGCGGCCTGGTAACCGCAACCCGTGCCAATTTCAAGCACCCGCCCCAGGCGTGTTGCACTGCCCTGGCGCAGCAACTCCAGCATCCGTGAGACCACCCCAGGCTTGGAAATGGTCTGCCCCAGCCCAATGGGCAAGCTGGTGTCCTCGTAGGCCTGGTTGACCAGTGCCGAATCCACAAAGCGGTGGCGCTCCACCGTCCCCATGGCCGACAATACCTGGGGATCAGAAATGCCTTGCCGGGCCAGCTTGGTCACCATGCTGTGTCGCACCGCGCTGGAGTCCATTCCCAACCCCAGGGGCGCAGGCGCAGCCACTTTCACCACACGATGGCCAGACGCCGCTGGCAGCCCCCCTGTCGGGCGTGCCAGCTCCAGACTTGCCGGAAATCCCGGGCGCTTCTTGGGTTGGGACCGGTGGCTGTCAACCATCAGGCCTGGCCCATCCCTGCCGACAGTCTGGATGTCGTCTGTGCCCAGTAGCCCAAATACTCGTGGTCAGTCAGGTCCACCTTCAGTGGCGTCATGGCAATGTGTCCTTGGGCCGTCGCATGAAAATCCGTACCGTCGGCATCATCCTTGGCCGGCCCCGCCGCCCCGATCCAGTACATGGTGTCACCACGCGGGCTTTGCTGCGTGATCACCGCCTCGGCCGAATGACGACGCCCAAGCCGGCAAAGTTTGACACGGCCAATCTGGTCGGCGGGCAAATTGGGAATATTGACGTTCAGCAACCAGGCGCCGCCGCCCAGCAGGTTTTGTTCGGACATTTGCAGGACCAGCTCGCGCGCCTTGCTGGCAGCGGCGTCCAGATGCAGCCAGTCTCTCTGAACCTGGGAAAACGCGATCGATGGAATACCAAACAGATAACCCTCCATGGCCGCCCCAACCGTGCCCGAATAAATGGTGTCGTCCCCCATGTTGGCGCCATTGTTGATGCCAGACACCACCAGGTCAGGCCGGTAATCCAGCAAACCCGTCAAGGCAATGTGAACACAGTCAGCCGGCGTGCCGTTGACATAGCGAAAACCGTTACCGGCCCGGTGCACATACAAAGGGGAGTGCAGCGTCAGCGCATTCGACTTGGCGCTGTTGTTTAGCTCCGGGGCAACCACTTCCACCTCGGCGATGTCTTTGAGCGCTTCATACAGCGCCACAATCCCGGGCGCCTGAAAGCCGTCGTCGTTGGAAATCAAAATTCTCATGATGCCACCTGTTGTTCAGGCGAATTGTAGGCGGCAGCGCCGCTCATCAGCCCGGCATCAAACCGACTGCACGGCTCAGCATCAGCGCAGCGACCCCGACACAAAACCAGGCAAAAACCTGACTCAACCGCACCGGATCGAGCCGATTGGCCAGTTGCCGGCCAGCCAGCAACGCCACCACAGCGCCAGCCGTGAAAGGCAAGGCAATGTCCCAGGACAACGCACCTTGCCAGGCGGCAGAGGACACCCCACTCAAGGACACCAGAGCCATCACGGCCAAAGACGTGGCCTGCACACTGCGAAGGGTCAAATCGGTATAACGGGACAACGCGGGAATGATCACAAAACCACCCCCCACCCCCAACAGGCCACTGAGCAGGCCAGAGATCAGGCCGGTGCCCGCCAAGGCGCGCGCGCACGAACGCGTCCAAGTCAGCCGCTGATCATGCGGGTTCACCAAGCAAGGCGCTGCGGTTTTGGCGTCTGCGCCGCGTGCTGCATGTCCCAGCGTGCGCCAGGCGGAGTACATCAACACCATGGCAAAAGCCACCAGCAAAGGCCGATTGGGCAGACGCTGTGCCAACAACAGGCCCAGCGGCGCCACCAGCATGCCCATCGTCCCCATCAAGGCAGCGGCGCGGTAGCGCACCACACCCTGACGCAAGCCCAACACCGCCCCCAACAAGGACGCCGCAAACACCGCCAGCAAACCAATGGGCGCAGCCTGCTGCACCGACAAGTGCAGACCAAATACCAACAGCGGGATCGACAACACCCCGCCACCCGCGCCGGTCAGGGCCAAGACCAGACCGATCAGGGTCCCCAGCAAAATCCCGGTCAGCATGCTGTCGCGCAGACTACAACCACCCGTTACCGGGGCATGATGAACTTGGACTTTTCGCGTATCGAGATGTCGGTGCCCAAGGCCTCAATCACAAAATGGAACTTGTGCGAACCTGGTTCAACCGCCCCCGGCGGTATCTGCACCCGCACCGGCACGGTCCGGGCTTCGGTCGACGGCACCATGATCGTGTCATCCGACGTGATCACCAGTCCCGGCAAACCGGTCACCGTGATGCGGTAACGCTGATCGGATTCAGCCGCATTCATGATCTGTAGCCTGAACACGTTTTCGGTTTTGCCGGCTTCCACCACACGTGCCATGACACCACGATCACGTACCACATCCACCTTGAACGGGGTGCGCACAGCCAGGCTGATAAAAATCGCCAACACAATCGCCGTCAGAATGCTGGTATAGACCAAGATCCGCGGACGGAACACATGACGCAGCGTCTGCTTCTGGGTCCAGTGGTTCTTCATGGCGTTTTCGGTCGAATACTTGACCAGTCCACGCGGATAACCGACCTTGTCCATCACCGTATCGCAAACGTCGGCACAGGCACCACAACCAATACATTCGTACTGCAAGCCATTACGGATATCAATGCCGGTCGGGCAGACCTGCACACACAGACTACAGTCCACACAGGCACCCAGATTGAGCTTGGCCAGATCAGCCTTCTTGGAACGCGCACCACGCGGCTCACCACGCTCGGCATCGTAAGTCACGATCAGGGTGTCCTTGTCAAACATGGCGCTCTGGAAGCGGGCGTAGGGACACATGTGTTTACACACCTGTTCACGCATGAAGCCAGCATTGCCATAGGTGGCGAAGCCGTAAAAGACGACCCAGAAAATTTCCCAGGATCCCAGGTTCAACGCCATCACTTCCTGCCCAAGCACCTGGATCGGAGTGAAATAACCCACAAAAGTAAAACCGGTCCAGACGGCAAAAACCAACCAGATCAAGTGCTTGGCAAATTTGCGGCTGAACTTTTCCAGGGACATGTCGGCCTCATCACGCCGCATGCGCGCCGAGCGGTCCCCCTCCACCATCTTCTCAATCCATAGGAATATCTCGGTGTACACCGTCTGCGGACAGGCATAACCGCACCAGAGACGGCCAGCCACCGCCGTAAACAGGAACAGTGACAACGCAGAAATGACCAGCAACCCCGTCAGATAGATGAGATCCTGCGGGTACAGCACCAGACCAAAGATATAAAAGCGCCGCACACTCAGGTCAAACAGCACGGCCTGACGCTGCCCCCAATCGATCCAGGGCAGTCCGTAAAAAATGATCTGGGTGACCCAGACCATGATCCAGCGCCATTTGGCAAAGAGTCCCTTGACACTGCGCGGATAAATTTTCTGGTGGGCGGCATATAGGGACACCATTTCCTCATCCGGCTCCACCGCCGTGATCGGAATCACTTTTTTGACTTCTTCGTTTTCGGCATTCATGGACATTCCTCAAAAAGTAGCTGTAAGTATCTGTTGCTCCGACCCTGACGCCATGTGCATCAGAAATTCATCGCGTGTCAACCCTGCAAACAACGGGTGCCAGCGCCGTTGCTCCAGCACCGTGCTCACGGCCCGGGCACGACGTTCATGTCCGGTAAACAGCAGGGTTTCATCCGGCAAGGTAAAAACTTTCCTGGTCACACTGTCCCACAAAGCCTCTGGCGCCTGTGGGCGTGGCTGATGCGGACAAGACATGACGGCCAGTAAACCCCCACAAAAAAATCTGTCGCGCCAGCCAAAACTCAAACAGGTTCGCGTGTGACCGGGTGTCGAAACGACATGAATCAACTCGTCACCAAACGGCAACACCGCGCCATCGCGGCCATCGTACCCAACCAAACTGTCCGGTGTATCCCCCTGAACCAGAGGCGCCCCCAATCGCGCCAGCAGTTCCGGCTCGCTGATGTGCAAAGCATCATGGTGATGTGTACGCAGCACCCAACGCAAACGCAGCTCCCGCTCGGACAACAAGGCCGCCAATACCGGCAAGTCCCGCGCATGCGGATCAATCAAAACCGCCTCGCGCTGCGACAGATCAGCCAGCAAATAGGTCAACTCGCCGCTGGCTTCGTCATTCAAGATCCGGAAATACATCTCAGACGCTCCCGTCTGAACGAATTTTAGTGATCTTCTGATGGCACCCGGTCATGTCAACTCCTCTGCAGATGCGACCTGTCAATCAAGAACCGTGCCACCACAAACACAGCCATTCATCCAGAAAAATCAACAACTTACAACGAATCACGATCCATCATGACTGTCATTTTTGGCAGTTTTTGTCATGTCAGCATGACACTCCGGCGCCTCCGATGTATTGACCAGATGTTCAGCCATCTTGGCAAAGGTCTCGATCAGCCAAGCCCGAAAGGCCGGGTCGGGCACCTGTTCGGTCAACGCCTGGGTCATGCACAACATCCATTGGTCACGCCGAGCGGGGCTCACCTCATAGGGGGCATGGCGCATGCGCAAACGGGGATGCCCCTTCTTCTCGATATAAAGCGCCGGGCCGCCAAACCAGCCAGACAAAAACTCGAACAGGCTTTCAGCGCTGCCTGCCAGACTCTCCGGGTGGATCTGCCGCACCGCGTGGGCCTCCGGCAATTCGTCCATCAACGCGTAGAAGCGGGTGACCAAGTTTCGGATGCCCGCCTCGCCACCCAAAACCTCATAAGGTGTGATTGTCATATTTGCACTCATGCGTATTTCCTGGGACGCCAACACATCTTCGGTCCCGTGACTGCCTTTCGTTCACTCCATCGTAACGTGATTGGTGCCTGTGCAGGGTCGATGACATGCTCTGAAAATCTCAGCGGCGCGCAACTGTCAAATATGGCAGCTTGACAGACATTGGCATACACTGATTTCTTTGAACTCCAAAGTCCTGTGCATGAAACCCTTGCCTGAACTGATGTCCTTTCTGGAGGGCCTGCCGGAGCCCCACATCCTGTTTGACACCCAGTACCGGATCCTGGCGGCCAATGCGGCTTACCGGCGCCAGTTCAGCCCGGAACGCAGTGTGGTCGGACGCACCTGTTATGAGGTGTCGCACCACTTCAGCGTGCCCTGTGACAAGGCCGGTGAATCCTGCCCGCTGGTCAAGGCGCGGGAATCCGGCCAGCGTGAACGTGTGCTGCACCTGCACCACACCCCCAAAGGGGAGGAATACGTCAACATCGAACTGGCCCCGCTGCTTGACGGCACCGGCGAACAAGCCTTTTTTGTGGAACGGATGGAACCCTTGCGCGTGGCGCAGGGGCAGGCCGGCGCACACGGGCTGATTGGCCGCTCGGCCCCCTTCCAGCACATGCTGACCCTGGTCGCCCGTGTGGCCCCGGCCATGGCCACCGTATTGCTGCTCGGTGAATCGGGGACCGGCAAGGAGCTGGTGGCCCGCGCCATCCACGAAGCCAGCACACGCGCCAGCCGCGCCCTGGTGCCGGTGGACTGCTCCAGCCTGCCGGAAAACCTGTTCGAATCCGAGTTGTTTGGTCATGAGCGCGGTGCCTTTACCGGGGCCAATACCGCCCGCGGCGGACTGGTTGAAGCCGCCAGCGGCGGCACCCTGTTTCTCGATGAGGTGGGCGACATCCCGCTGACCATGCAGGTCAAGCTGCTGCGCCTGCTGGAAACCGGCACCTATCGGCGTGTGGGCAGCACCGAGCAGCGCCATGCCGACATCCGGGTGGTCTCTGCCACCCACCGCAACCTTGATCACATGGTGGCACAAGGCCTGTTCCGCGAAGACCTGTATTACCGCCTGAGCACCTTTCCGATCCATCTGCCGGCCCTGCGTGAACGCCGTGACGACGTCCCCCTGCTGGCAACCGCGCTGCTGCAACGGGTGGCTGGGCAGCGCAAGCTCAACCTGAGCCAAAGTGCGCTCACCACGCTGCAGGCGCAGCACTATCCCGGCAATGTGCGCGAACTGCGTAACCTGCTGGAGCGCTCGGCGCTGCTGTGTGATGGTGACACGCTGGAGGCCTCACATGTGGAACAGGCCCTGCGCTCAGGCCGCCGTCCTACCACGCCCGGCCCAGCGTCGCTGCGGCAAGGACCGGACGGACTCAGCAGCACCCGCCTGCCAACAGCGACGGCCGGTGTGCTCAAGTCGGTCGAGCGCGCCACACTGCAAGACATTGTCAAAACACATTCGGGCAGCCGGGCCGAACTGGCGGCGCAATTGGGCATCAGCGAGCGTTCGCTGTACCGCAAGCTCAAGACGCTGCAACGCCATGAGACCTGATCTGCCATCACCTTCACGCCAATGGCCACCATGAACCAGTTGCATTCCGCCACCGCCTGCGCCCTGGGGGCAGCGATCCTGTTTGGCGCCAGCACGCCATTTGCCAAGCAGTTGCTCGGCGATGGTTCAAACGTCTCCCCCTTCATGCTGGCTGGACTGCTGTACCTGGGCAGCGGCCTGGGGCTGACGCTGACACGGCTGTTGCGCGACCGGGGCTGGACATCGCCCGCACTGCCGCGCCATGAATGGCCGTGGTTGCTGGGCGCCGTGGCCAGCGGTGGGGTACTTGGGCCGCTGCTGCTGATGGTGGGGCTGGCGCGCACCAGTGCCGCCACCGCCTCACTGTTGCTGAATCTGGAGGCGGTGTTCACCGCCTTGCTGGCCTGGCTGCTGTTCAAGGAAGGCACCGACAAGCGCATCGTGCTGGGCATGACACTGATCGTGGCTGGCAGCGTGGTGCTGGCCTGGCCCGGTGGCCACATGTCGGTGGACCTGATCGGCCCGTTGGCGCTGGCCGGGGCCTGCCTGGCCTGGGCCATCGACAACAACCTCACGCGCAAAGTGTCGGCATCGGACGCCGTGTTCATTGCCGGCAGCAAGGGGCTGGTGGCTGGCGGCATCAACACCAGTCTGGGCCTGGCACTGGGGGCGAGCTGGCCCGGTGCCAGCCAGTTGTCAGTGGCCATGTTGATCGGCTTTCTGGGCTATGGTCTGAGTCTGGTGCTGTTCGTCATCGCCCTGCGTGGGCTGGGAACAGCGCGCACTGCGGCCTATTTTTCAACCGCCCCGTTTGTAGGTGCAGCCCTCTCGACCACCCTGTTTGGCGACCCCGTGAACGCGATCTTCTGGCTGGCGATGGCCCTGATGGCGGTTGGTGTCTGGCTGCATTTGAGCGAACATCACGCCCATCGCCACACCCACACGGCGCTAACCCACGAGCACCCCCACCGGCACGATGCCCATCACCAGCATGTCCATGACTTTGCTTGGGATGGCCGCGAACCGCACCGCCACCGGCATCAGCATGAAGTGCAGACGCACAGCCACCCACACTATCCGGACATCCATCACCGCCACCCGCATGACCCGTGATACCGGCGACCGAACCGTTGGCAGCCTGAGGGGCCAAGTTACCCTGAAATCACCTCAACCCGCAACGGCCAGCGCCGGTTTCTCCCCGCTGGCAGGCCTGGGAATTGGCAGGGCGCCAAACTGGATATCGCCACTGAGTTGCCCACCTTCTTCAATGACCAGGTTGCCGTAGCGGATCTTGCCACTAACCTTGCCGGTGCCGTAGATCACCAGCTTCTGGCGCACCGTCAAATCGCCATCAAATTGACCCCGAATCTCGGCGATATCAATCTCGGCCGACCCCTTGAAAGCGCCTTGCTCGGCAATAGCCATCACCCGGGAGTCCATGGTCGCCTCCACCAGGCCTTCCACCACCAGCGTGTCGCAATCGGTGATTTCCACGCCCTTGAGCTTGATGTTGGGTCCCACGGTGAGTTTGCTGCCGCCTTCCCTGGCGGGTGTTGCTTGTCCACCCTGGGCCGGGCTCGCCGCAGGCAGGGCCTCCGCGTTGGCCGACGGGCCATAACCAGCGGCTTGCGGCAGGGGCACGACAGGACGTGTGGCAGGGGCTTGCGGTTCGCGTTTGTTGAAGAAGTTGGGGGACATGGCCATGTTGCAATTTCCTTTAAAACTTCATGCTAAAGGCGATGGCGCTCCAAGTCTCCACTGGTTTTGCAAGTTGCGTAACAGCTTGCATTTCCTGCCACCCCGGCCGCCGGGTGCTCCCCGTCAATAGCCGTGTTACGAATTTCATGCCTTGAATTGCTATTATTTATATAGCACATTAGGCAATCAATACCTGGGCTAGAGGGTGATTTTTCATGCAAAAACCCCAACCCGAGGCGGCGGAACCGAGGTCAACCCTGGCTGGCCAGAAAAACCCCCAAGCGCCTGACACCTTCATCCAGCCGCTCATGGCTGCTGGCAAAACACCAGCGCAGATACCCCTCGCCTTCCGGGCCAAACGCCACCCCGGGCGCCAAACCCAGCCCGGCTTCGTTGACCAGCCGCTTGCAAAACGCCAGGCTATCCGTCACCCCGTCAATCTTGAGAAATGCATACATGGCCCCTGTCGGCGCTGGCGCCTGGCGTACCTGGGGGATGGTTGCCAAACCACCTGCCAGGTGGTCACGCGCCTGCTTCAGCCGCACCACCGTGCGCTGCACCGATGTGGCACCGTTGACCATCGCATACTGCGCCGCGTGCTGGACAAAGGCTGGCGCGCAAGAGGTGTTGTACTCAATCAAATTGCCGATGTCGGCGAGCAAGGTCGTGGGCGCCACCATCCAGCCAATGCGCCAGCCGGTCATGAGCCAGGCCTTGGAAAACGAATTGCAGCTGACTACCCGCTCCTGTGGGTCGGCCATGTCCAGAAACGATGGGGCACAAGCACCGTCAAAGTAATACCGCTCATACACATCGTCGGCAATGATCCAGATGCCGTGCCTGCGGCAATGGGCCAACACCGCTTGCTGGTCCTGCGCCGACATCGTCCACCCGGTGGGGTTGTTGGGTGAATTGATCATCAGCGCCTTGGTGCCAGGGGTCAATGCGGCCAGCAGCTTGTCCAAATCCAGATGCCAGCCACGCTGGTCAAAGTCCAGGCTCACAGTGGTCACCCGCGCGCCCAGAATCTTCGGTATCTCCACCAGGTTGGGCCACAGCGGGGTGACCACCACCACCTGGTCGTCATGCCCC
>NZ_JAQTWM010000019.1:13394-50307 GCF_028689305.1 Rhodoferax sp.
ATCCAGATGCCAGCCACGCTGGTCAAAGTCCAGGCTCACAGTGGTCACCCGCGCGCCCAGAATCTTCGGTATCTCCACCAGGTTGGGCCACAGCGGGGTGACCACCACCACCTGGTCGTCATGCCCCACCAGCGCCTGCACCGCCAGCATCAGGGCCGACATGCCCGAGCTGGTGACGGCCACATGGGCCACCTCCCGCGGCGTGTGAAAGCCGCTCACATAAGCCGCAATGCTTTCGCGCAAGCTCGGTAGCCCCAGAGTCTGGACATAAAACGTGTCGCCAGCCCGAAGACTGTCGATCGCTGCGGCACGAACCTCTTCCTGGGTCGGTTCGTCCGGCTCGCCAAACCAGAACGCCAGCACCTTGCTGTTGCCCATGCCCGCGTTGGCCACTTCGCGGATTTTGGAAGAGCGCAAGCCGCGCACGGCCTCACGCGCATAGGCCTCCATGGCGTCACCAGGATGGATGGCCTTCATGCGCTGACACCTGTGTAGTGGGCTAAAGCATGCTTGGCCCCCCGGGTCAACCAGGCCACGTCCGAATGCAAGGCGATCATGGCAAAGCCCCGGTCCCGGTAATGCGCCGCTTCCTCGGCACTGCCGGCAAAAATGCCTGCGGCCTTGCCCGCTCGCTGGCAAACCGTCAACACCCGCTCAATGGCCACCAGCACCTCAGGGTGGTCCATTTGCCCCAAATAACCCATGCTGGCCGACAAATCCGCAGGGCCGACAAAAAGGCAGTCGGCACCGTCCAGCGCCGCGATGCCTTCGACATTCTGCAGCCCCAGCGCGGTTTCGATCTGCAGCACCGCACAGGCATTCTGGTTCGCCTGGCTGGTGTAGTCGGGGTCCAGTCCAAACCGCCCGGCCCGGACCAACCCAGCCACCCCACGCACACCGCCGTTGCCATGCCGCGGAAACCGCGTCGCCGCGATGGCGGCGGTCGCCTCGGCCACGCTGTCGATGGCCGGGAACATGATGGTCTGCGCGCCACAGTCCATGGCCCGTTTGACCAACGCGGCATCGTTGGCCTGGACCCGCACGGCCGACGCAATCGTGGCGCCGTTGGCGTTGGCCGCGTCCACGGCACGCAGCTGTGCAGCAATGTCGGCAATCCCGTTGGGCCCGTGTTCAGCATCGATCAGCAGCCAGTCAAAACCGCAGTGGGACATGGCCTCGGCCACCGCCGGGCTGCCCAGGGTCAGCCAACACCCCACAGAGGTTTGGCCCGCCTGAAGACTCTGTTTGATCCGGTTGTGTCGCATGGTGTGTTTCCTGATGTGTCAGACGAAGTGGATGATCGTCAAAATTCTAGTGTGCCTCCGGTGACGACAACCCGGCCACCAGATGGTCAATCCACACCCGCAGCTTAGGTGCCAGGTAGCGGTTGGACGGGTACAGCAGCCAGGCGGTGCCCGCGTAGTCGGTCAGGTGCGCCCAGTCGTCCAGCACACTCACCAGTTGCCCACTCGCCAGTGCCTGGCGCGCAATGAAATCCGGCAGGCTGGCCATGCCCAGGTGTGCCAGCGCGCCTTCAAGGCGCACCTCGCTGTGGTTGGCCACATAACGGCCGCTGACGCGCACCGTGACCATGTCGCCCCCTTGCTGAAAGCGCCAGTGGCGGTCACGCTCGTCCTCGCCCAGGTACAGGCAGCTGTGCTGCGCCAGCTCACGCGGATGCAAAGGCCTGCCGTGCGCCGCCAGGTACTGGGGGCTGGCGCACACCAGGTGACGGATCGGCATCAGCGGGCGCCCCGCCAGGCCCGGCGGTGGGGCGTCGGTGATGCGAATGGCCAGATCAATCGCTTCCTCCACCAGATCCACCGTGCGGTCGGTGATGATGAGCTGCACATCCACCTCGGGGTAACGCGCCAGAAAACCCGGCATCAGCGGGTGCACCACCTAGCGGCCAAAGGCCTTCGGGCTGCTGACCCGTACCAGCCCGCGCGGCGCAGCACTCTGAGTGTCAGACAGGGCCATCACCTCCCGTGCTGCCGCCACCAGCGCCTGGCACCGGGTGTAGGCCGCGCTGCCCGCTTCCGTCATGCGCAGCTTGCGGGTGGTGCGCTCCAGCAGCCGCACCCGCAGCACCCCCTCCAGCCGCGCCACCTGGCGGCTGACCGCGGACGGGGTCAAGCCCAGCTGCCGTGCTGCGGCAGAAAAGCTGCCCGCCTCCACCACGTTGGCAAACACCGCCATGTCGGGCAAATTTTCCAGCGGGTAATTGATGCTCATGACGCAAAACTGTTGTTCTCAAATACATGATTATCACGATTCACGAATAAATCTACCATTCACCAGCTCTGAGTTAATCCCACACTTCCCCATGACCACCCTCACCCTGCCCCAACCCAGCCACTTGTTGCGCCTGTCTGACCTCACCCTGCTGCTGGTCGCGCTGGTGTGGGGCACCAGCTACGGTGTGGCCAAAGGCGCGCTGGCCTTCTACCCGGTGCTGGGCTTTCTGGCGGTGCGTTTTGGCATCACCTTTGTGCTGCTGTTACCGACCCTGCTGCGTGCCACCCGCCAGCAGCAGCGTGATGCCTGGCGCACCGGTCTGCCTCTTGGCGGGCTGATGCTGGGCATCTTCTTGTGTGAAACCTTTGGCGTGGCCCACACCCAAGCCAGCAACGCCGCGTTCCTGATCAGCCTGTGTGTGGTGTTCACCCCGTTTGCGCAATGGTGGCTGCTGGGCCAACGCCCGGCGCAGGCCATGTGGGTGTTTGCCGCCGTATCGCTGCTGGGGGCGGCGCTGCTCAGCGGCGGGTTCACCGGTAGCCTGGGCTGGGGCGATGCCCTGATGCTGGCAGCGGCTGTGCTGCGCGCCATCACCGTGTGCAAAACCAGCCAACTCACCCGCCACAGCAGCGCCCCGGCGCTGGCGCTCACCGCCGTGCAAGCCGCCGTGATCGCCAGCGGCTGCTTGTTGCTGGCCTTACTTGGTGCCGACGGCCTTCCCGCCCTGCCCACCTCTTTGGGCTTCTGGCAAGCCACGGTCTACCTGGTGCTGGGCTGCACGGTGTTTGCCTTCTTTGCGCAAAACTGGGCGCTCAAACACAGCGCGCCCAGCCGCGTGGCCCTGCTCACCAGCAGCGAGCCGGCTTTTGGCGCCCTGTTTGCGGTGGTCTGGCTGGGAGAGTCCCTGAGCCTGACGGCCTGGATCGGCGGCGCGCTGATCGTGGCGGCGGCGTTGTGGACAACGGTTCGGCGGGCTTAGGTGCCCAGCTTGGATGGGTCGGGTCGTAGCCTGGTCAGCATCGTCTGTGACAGGCTAGGCCTGAGCACATTTGCGGACAGTACCAAGCGTGCGGGTCGTGATGTCCCGACCGAAGGTTCGCTCAAGCAGGTTCATGAACACCGGTCCCTTGGCGCTGGGAACGTAAGCGGTGAGGACCATGCTGTCGACTTGCTTCAGGATGATGGCGCCATCACGCTCCACAGGCAGGGCGACGCGGGATGCACCGGGACGACGGAGAAACGTGACAACGCGCTTGGCCGTGGGCGGAAGGTCGAACTCGGCAAACGGGTCCGACACCAGCAGTTCCTGGAGGTACTGCGCTGGGCGGACGATGGTGCCGAAGCTGCGGCCAAGTTCAGCGTGCATGGCCTTTTCGGCCCGCTGCTCCAGCGCATCGAGCGGCGACGCGCTGGTGGTGAAGACGACGTTTCCGCTGGACAGCACAGTGCGCACCTCCGAGAAGCCGGCGGCTTCGAAGCAACGCCTGAGTTCGGGCATCTTGGCATTCATCGGGCTGACCCCGCGAAGGAAAGCGATGTATCGTGGCATGGTGCAATGAACCCGCCTGCTCAAAGAGTTGCAATCGGGGCGCAAGCCCCCCTGTCGGACGCATCGGATCATAAAGGGAAACCAGGCACATCCGTTGGCACACCGCCCAGTGAACGCGCCAGACGGCCTGACATGGCGAGCGCTACCGATGCCCCAAAATGTCCTCAAAACGCTACATTAAACATAGCTTCCAAAGCAGTCAATTAGCGGGCTGGAGCCCAATTTTGCCTATCATCCACAGAAAGTCTACAATAAGTAATAGATTAATTACTTAAGTCAACATGCAAGTTTCCGCCAAACCCTCCAAACAGCGTACCGAAGTGCGCCAGGCGAGTCTGGTGGAAGCCGCGCTGAGACTGGCCGCGCAGCGCAGCCCGGCCGACATCAGCACCACCGATCTGGCGCAGGCTGTGGGCATCACCCAGGGCGCGGTATTTCGACACTTTGCCAACAAAGAAGCCATCTGGCTGGCCGCACTAGATTGGGTGACCGACACCTTGATGAACCGCCTGCACCGCGCCGCCCAAACCGCCCTGGGTGAATTGCCGGCCCCCGCTGACAGCCTGCCTGCCTCACCTGCCTTGGTGCCGGAGGCACCAGTCAACACCCATGCTTTGGCCGCGTTACAGGCCGTGTTCATGGCCCACGTCAACTTTGTGGTGGAACACCCCGGCGTGCCGCGGGTGATTTTTCAGGAGCTGCAACGACCCGGTGACACCGCCCTCAAGGCCCGGGTGCGCAGCTTGATGCAGCAATACCGCCAGTTGGTGGCGCAATTGCTGGCGCAGGCAAAAGCTACAAACAAAATAGCATTACAAGCAGATTTGACGTCGGCTACCGTCCTTTTTATCGGCTCGATCCAGGGGCTGGTGATGCAGTCGCTGATGAGCGGCGACGTGGCGGCCATGACCCGGCAGGCCCCCGGCGTGTATGCCCTGTTCCAGCGTGGCCTGCTGGCCCAAGCCCCTCTTTGATTCAGAAAGCCTCACGATGAAACACGACTCCCTGCTGTTACGCCGTCTGACCATGGGGGCGATTGCGCTGGCCCTGGTGGGGACGGTGGTGTTTGTCTTCTTGCGCACCGGCCCGCTGGCCCCGATCAAGGTCACCGTGACCCACGCCACCGAAGGCACGCTGAACCCGGCGATTTTTGGCATTGGCACGGTGGAGGCACGGCGCAGCTGGATGGTTGGCCCCACGGTGGCAGGCCGGGTGCTGGCGGTGAAGGTGGATGTGGGTGATACCGTCAAAGCCGGGCAACTGCTGGCCGAGATGGATCCGGTGGACCTGGACCAGCGCCTGGCCGCACTCGATGCTTCGCTTGCGCGGGCTGGCAGCACCCAGCTCAGTGCCCAGGCCCAGGTGCAGGATGCCGCTGCCCGACGCACGCTGGCCAGCGCCAACACCCAGCGCAACCAGGACCTGGCGCGTCAAAACTTCATCAGCCCCGGCGCACTGGATGCCCGGCTGCAAGAACAAGCCTCGGCCGATGCAGCGCTGCAAGCCGCCCGCGCCAACCTGAGTGGGGCCGAGCAAGACCGCACCCGCCTGCAAGCCGAACGCGCCGGTCTGGTGCAGCAGCGTGGCAATGTGCGCCTGCTGGCCCCGGCAGACGGTGTGGTCACCAGCCGCGATGCCGAGGCTGGCAGCACCGTGGTGGCAGGCCAGCCGGTGTTGCGGTTGATCGACCCTACCAGCCTGTGGGTCAAATTACGCGTCGATCAAGGCCGTTCGGCCGGGCTGGCACCGGGACTCAAGGGCCAAATCGTGCTGCGCTCGCAGCCCCAAACACCCCACCCCGGCCAGGTGGCCCGCGTGGAGCTGCTGGCCGACAGCGTGACCGAAGAGCGCATCACCCAGGTGGCGTTTGCGCAAATGCCCATGGGTGTGTCGGTCGGCGAAATGGCTGAAGTCACGCTGCAACTGCCCACCACCGCCCCCGCCCTGCTGCTGCCCAATGCCAGCATTCAACACCAGCAGGGGCAAACCGGTGTCTGGCGGCTTAACGGTGACAAGCCCGAATTTGCCCCGGTGCAACTGGGCAGCGCCAGCCTGGACGGCCAGGTGCAGGTGCTCAAAGGGCTGGACAAAAACGACCGCGTGGTGGTCTACAGCGACAAAGCGCTCCAGGCCGGGGCCCGCGTCAAGGTGGTGGATGCGCTAAGCGCCGCAGGAGCCAAGCCGTGATCAGCCTGGCCGGGCGCGACATCCAGCACAGCTGGGGCAAATTTGCCCTGACCGGCCTGGGCCTGGGGCTGCTGATCGGTGTGACCCTGAGCATGGCCGGCATTTACCGTGGCATGGTGGACGACGCACAAGCCCTGCTGAGCAACAGCGGTGCCGACCTGTGGGTGGTGCAAAAAGACACCCAGGGCCCGTATGCCGAGGCCTCCAGCATCAAGGACGACGTGGTGCGCAGCGTACGTGGCATGCCCGGCGTGGGCCAGGCCGCCAACGTCACCTACCTGACGCAGCAGGTGCAAAAAGCAAGCGGCAACGAGGTGCGGGTGATGGTGGTCGGCATCGAACCCGGCCAGCCCGGTGAACCAGCGTACCTGATCGCGGGCCGCCAGCTCACCCGCAACCACTATGAGGCCGTGGTGGATGTCAAGACCGGCTTCCAGCTGGGAGAACAGATGCAGGTGCGCCGCCACAGCTACACGGTGGTCGGGCTGACGCGGCGCATGGTGTCCTCCGGAGGTGACCCGATGGTGTTCATCCCGCTCAAAGACGCGCAGGAAGCGCAGTTTTTGAAGGACAACGACACCATCGTGAATGATCGCGCGCGCACCGCCGCCAACCCGGCCTTCAACCGCCCCGGTGTGCCCGGTCTGCTGGAGGCCGTGCAGGGTTTGCAAACCAGCAGCCACAACGTCAACACCGTGCTGGTGCAGCTGCAACCCGGCTGGCAGCCCGAGGCCGTGGCAGACAGCTTGCGGCGCTGGAAACATGTGCAGGTATTCACCCGCCTGGAGATGCAAGAGATTCTGGTGGCCAAGCTGATTGCCAATTCGGCCCGACAGATTGGGCTGTTTCTGGCGATTTTGTCGGTGGTCAGCGCGGCCATTGTGGCCTTCATCATCTACACCATGACGCTGGGCAAAATCCGTGAAATCGCGGTGCTCAAACTGATTGGCACCCGCAACCGCACCATTGCCGGCATGATCCTGCAACAGGCGCTGGGCCTGGGGCTGATCGGCTTCATGGTTGGCAAGGTGGTGGCCACCGCCTGGGCACCGGTGTTTCCCAAATACGTGCTGCTGCTGCCGCGTGATGCGGCTTTGGGCCTGCTCGCCACGCTGCTGATCTGCGCGCTGGCCAGTACCCTGGCGATTCGTGTGGCCTTGAAGGTCGACCCCGCCGAGGCGATTGGATGAACCCGATGAACACACCCCCCATGGACACAGGCGGCATCCGGATTGAGGGCCTGCGCAAGGTCTACGGCAAGGGCGACAACGCGGTGGTCGCGCTCAAAAACGTCAACCTGGCAGTCGCCCCGGGCGAGGTGGTGGGCCTGGTCGGGCCATCGGGTTCAGGCAAAAGCACGCTGCTGAAATGCCTGGGCGCGATCATCGAGCCCACCTCCGGGCGCATGACGCTGGGCAACGACGTGATTTATGACAACGCCTGGCAAGTGGCCGACCTGCGTGCGTTGCGGCGCGACCGCATTGGTTTCATCTTCCAGGCCCCGTACCTGATTCCGTTTCTGGACGTGACCGACAACGTGGCCCTGCTGCCCATGCTGGCCGGGCAAACCAATGCGCTGGCGCGGGCACGGGCGCTGGAGCTGCTGACCGCGCTGGACGTGCAGCACCGCGCCAAAGCCGCCGTGTCACAACTCTCGGGCGGTGAACAACAACGCGTGTCGATTGCCCGTGCACTGGCCAACCACCCGCCGGTGATCCTGGCCGACGAACCCACGGCACCGCTGGACAGCGAACGCGCCCTGGGTGTGATGCGTATCCTGAACCAGATGGCGCGCCAGTTCCAGGCCGCCATCATTGTCGTCACCCATGACGAGAAGATCATCCCCACCTTCAAGCGGATTTACCACATCCGCGATGGACAAACGGTTGAAGAGGCCGGACAGGCGCGTGCGCTGTAGGCCACACACAAAAAAGCCGCTGGGCGACAGCGGCTTGTTGAACAACGCATCGGTACCGATGCGTGGCTGGTCCAGCGATCAGTATTTGACTTTCATTTTCCGCAATTGTTCCAGCGTGATGGGAGGCATATCGCCACGCTGGCCAATGCCATTCATGTCCCACTGATTACCAGCACCCACCACCCAGGCCTTGAGCACGGTCAGATTGGCAGCGCGTTCGGCGTCGGTTTCACCCAGATATTTGTACATGTTGCCGGGTTTGCCCTTGGCATACGGGTTGGTGCCGTCATCCAGACGGCGCATGAAAGCACCGGTGGAGTTGCCGTTCACCAACTGCAACAAATGTTCATAGGTATCAGAACGCGGACCGACCTTGGCCTTTTTGTATTTCTCTTCATCCAGCTTGAACTCGGCCATGGAGGGCGCGTCCGCTGAGGCGGCGTGGCACTCGGCACAGTATTTTTTCAACAGGGGGGCCACATCGTTGCGATAGGTCACATCAGCTGCCATGGCAGGCAGGGCAATGGCGGCACAGGCCACAGTAGCGAACAGGTTCAGTTTCATCATCACTCCTCGGTTAAAAATCAATCATTGCTGCCTAGTTGGCAGCCGCTTTCTTGCCAAACAGCTCTGCAGGGCCCGGACCATCCGGTTCCTTGTGCGCAATGGCGAAATGGCATTCGATACAGGTCATGCCTTCAGCCTTGGCCTTGGCGTGACGCGTTTGTGCTTTGGCGGTTTGCAGCTCCACACTCATCTTGTCAGCACGGTGGCAGCTGCGGCATTGGTGCGAGTCGCTCTCTTTCATCTCTTTCCACACCCGCTGCGCCATCACCGCACGTTTGGCTTCAAACTTTTCCTTGGTATCGATGGATGGCGAGATGTAGGTGTAAAAAACATCCTTGGTCGCCTTGATCTTGGCCAGCACCAGCGGCCCGGGTTCGTGCGGGACATGGCAGTTGGTACAAATGGCACGCACACCGGTGCGGTTGGTATCGTGAATCGTGCCCTTGTACTCGGCGTAGTTGTAGGACATCTCATGGCAACTCACGCAAAACTCTTCGGTGCTGGTGTAAGCCAACACGTAGGCACCCGAGATGCCCACGGAGACCGAAAAGATGAACAGCGCGATCGCCAGTCCGATCACCAGCTTCCAGCGCTGGCGCAGTTTTTGGAGAATTCCACTCATTTAAAGCTGCCTGACAAATCGACGGCTTAACGCGACAAAATGTATCGGACCAGATTTTTGACGGCGGCATCATCCTTGGCTTTGATCTTCTGATGCTCTTCCTTGGCACCATCAATCTCGATCTGCGGCCCCGTTGTCACATGGGTGAACAGCTTGGCTTCGGCATCGGCCTTGCCTTTGTATTTGGCGGCGGTCTTTTTGTAGGAGGGGCCGTCTTTTTGCTTGTCCAGCGAATGGCATTTGGTGCATTTGTTGGCCGTCAGCAAGGCTTCAGCAGCGGCAACGTCAACGGCTTGGGCCTGCGCAACCAGAGCACCGCTGGTCAAACCAACAGCCAACAAAGCACGCAACAAATGGGAGATGTCGATACGGTTCATGTGATTCCTCTTCGGTTAACAAAACACTCTTAAAAAAAACTTAAGGTTTACAGGGGGTGATCCTACTCCCACCTGCGAAGAGTGCGAAGAAAACGGATTGATTTAAATCAAAATTCTGTCAATCTGAGAGGCACTGTATCACCATGGCCAGGTTTCGCGACAGGTCATGCGCCGAAGTTTTCCGGCATCTGGATAGCGACGATTTCACCCTTGGCCGTGGCCACGCCGGCGGCATAGACCGTGGCCTCCACCACCACCTTGCGGCCCTTGATCTCCTTGATGCGGCCACGAATCTCCAGCGTTTCGGAAATCGGCGTGGGTTTGAGGTAATCCACATGCAGCGAACCGGTGACAAAACGAAAAGCCGGCAGCGTGTCCATGGCGCGTCCTTCCTGGCGGTACATGGCTGCAGCGGCAGTGCCGGTGCCATGGCAGTCAATCAGCGAGGCCAGCAGCCCCCCATAAGTGAAGCCCGGCACAGCGGTGTGATAAGGCTCGGGGGTGAAACGGGTCACAGTTTCGTCACCATCCCAATAAGTCTTGATGCGATGGCCATGGTCATTTTTTGACCCGCAACCATAGCAGTACGACAGGTTTTCGGGGTAGTAGTCTTGAAAGGCTTTCATGATGTCTCCGGGGATTGGGAATTCTTGCTTGACGAACGCTATGATTTACATAGCTACAAATGCTTTATTTATCTGGGATAGAGCGTGATTTATTGCTCAATATTCCCCCAAAATCAATGGCTCACGTGCAGCTTGGCATGGATCTTCTGGGTGGTGCGCCACACGGCCCATAACACCACTGGCACCAAGGCGCCGGCTGCCATTTCGGGGTTGATCGGCACACCAGCGGCTTTCAGGGCCTTGCCACCATACAACAGCAGGCTGATCACGTAATACGAGATGGCGGCAATCGACAGCCCCTCCACCGTGCTTTGCAGGCGCAATTGCAGTTCCTGTCCGCGCGTGAGTTTTTCCAGCAACTGCTGGTTTTGCACCTCGGTGGCAATGTCCACCCGCGTGCGAAGCAGGTCGCTGGTGCGCGCCACCCGTTCCGACAGCGAGGCCAGCCGCTGCGCCGTGGCCGCCACCGTGGCCATGGCCGGCGAGAGCCGACGCTGCATGAACTCGCCGATGGTCTGGGTGCCGGGAATGGCCTTTTCACGCAGCTCGGCAATCCGCTGGTTCACCAGCGTGTAGTAGGCCTGGGTGGCGGAAAAACGGTAAATGTTCTCGGCCGTGGCACGCTCCACCCCAGCCGCCAGGGACACCAGGGTGTCCAGCAGTTCCTGGTCCGAGGCGCTCTTGTGCTCCAGCCGGGCGGTGATGGAAGCCAGCGCCGCCTCCGAGGCTGACAGCGTCGGCCCCAGCGCCTTGGCCACCGGCAACCCGCGCAGCGCCATCAGGCGGTAGGTTTCCAGCTCCAGCAGGCGAGCACAAATGCGCCCGGCGCGGGTCTGGCTGGTGCCTTCGGGGGCGATCACCAGCATGCGCTCGAACCCGTCGGCCTGCAAACGGAACTGCGTCAGTGCCCAAGAATGCCCCATGGGGTGGCTGTAACCCTGGCGGTTCGGTGGGTCACTACCCGGCCCGACCGTGGGCGAGTTGCTGCCCATGAGCGACGCCACCACCGTGCGCCCACCCAGCCAGGTCACCGCCTGCGTCATCAGTGCAGCGGCATCGTCCAGCGGAGCATTCACCATGGCCAGCTGGATGGCGGCCACCGTGCGCCCGGGGATCTGGGCCAGCCACTGGGCGCTCACCACCAGACCGGACAACAGATCGGGCTCAGCCGAGCCCAGCACGGCCTGCGCCGGCAGAGGCTGCACGATGGAATAGCGGGTGAACTCGGTATGGCGCTCCCACTTGACGGTAAAGCCGTTGAGACGCAGGCGCAAAAAATTGCCCAGCAATTGATCGGGCGTCAGCGGCGCCTGACCCGGCAGGCGGTTGAGGTGGGCACATTCGGCCTCGCGGCTGACACCGTCATTGAGAACGGCCACATACACGATCAGGGCCGGCAGACGGATGCGTGCTGCCGGTCGGGCGTGAACTTCGTCATGCAGGACGACACGCTGCGGATCGTCCGGCGGCAGCCAGGCAGCGGCGCTTGGCGCCGGATCGGTTGGAGGGGCAATGTGCATCCGGCTATTTTGCCGCCAACCTCACTCACTTGTCTCCGCCAAGACAACACACACCGTCAACTTGCCAAGAAAAGAAAAAGGCTGCGCCACCAGAATGGTCAAAATGTATTAAAGTCCACTTATATAAAAGGAGACTGAGCCATGAACCCTGTAGCCCTTGCGCGCGCGTCCCGCCCCATCAACCGCACCCGCCGTGCCTTCCTGGGCACGGGTCTGGCGGCGGGTGCCATGGGTCTGGCGGCCTGGCCTGAAGCCCAATTGCTGGCGCAGCAAATGGTTGATTTTGTCGAAGGTGGTCCGATGCCCGACATCGCCCCGGTGCAACTGTCACAACATGTCTGGACCATTTATGCCACTGACGGTTTCCCGACGCCGGAGAACCGCGGCATGATGTCCAACGTCTCCTTTGTTGTCACCAGCGCCGGGGTGGTGATTCTGGACTCTGGCAGCTCCGTGCAGATTGGCCGCATGGCCATCCGCATGATCAAAAAAATCACCTCACAACCAGTGGTGGCGGTGTTCAACACCCACTACCACGGTGACCACTGGCTCGGCAACCATGCGTTTGTGGAAGCCTATGGTGAGCAGTTGCCGATCTATGCCCTGCCAGGCACGATGGCACAAATCAAGGGGTATGAAGGCAGTCAGTGGCACAGCCTGATGATGCGCTGGACCAACCAGGCCACTGCCGGTACCAAGATCGTGCCGCCCAATCATGCTGCTGCGAATGGTCAGGTGCTGCAGTTTGGTGAGGTGACGCTGAAACTGCATTTTTTTGGCAAGGCCCACACCGCAGCGGATTTGAGCATTGAGGTGGTGCCGGACAAGGTGACCGCTGTGGGCGACCTGGCCATGGCCAACCGCATTGCCAACATTGATGACGGCTCTTATCCCGGCACGTTCAAGTATTTCAAAGAGCTCACTGCTGCCACCGGTGACCAGCTCTGGCTGCCCGGCCACGGCGTTGCCACACGTGACCTGCTGCAAACCTATGGCAAATTCCTGGCTGGCATCTGGGAACCCTGCCTGCAGGCGGTCAAGGACGGCAAGACCGAATCACAGGCCAAGGCCATGGTGCTGGCCGACCCCCGTGTTGCCAGCCGGGCCAAGACCATGCAGGGTTTTGATTCAAACATCGGCAAATACACCAGCTTGGCTTATCTGGAAGCTGAGAAAGAAGCGTTCTGAATCATGGGACGACGACTGTCCACCTTTTTGACGTTCATGACAGGCGCTTTGGCAGCCTGCCTGACTGCCTTGCCCGCCTGGGCCGTGGAGGTTTCGTTCCAACCGGTCACTGACGGCCTTTACGCCTATATTGGTGACTTGGAAGGCCGCAGCTACGACAACGAAGGACTCAATGCCAACATCGGCCTGGTCGTGACCCCCGCCGGAGCGGTGCTGATCGACAGCGGCGCCAGCTACCAAGGGGCGGGCAAGATTGCCGCCGCCGTGGAAAAGGTCACCAACCAGCCGATCAAATGGGTCATCAACACCGGCGGCCAGGATCACCGCTGGCTCGGCAATGGTTACTTCAAGGAACACCAGAGCGACATCATCGCGCACGCCGACGCCCAGGCCGACATGCAAGCCCGCGCCGGGCAACACATGGAAGGCCTGAAGGTGCTGAAAGAGCGGCTGGCTGGCACTGTCCCCACCCTGCCCACCCGCTTTGTCACCGCTGCGGACACCCGCCTGGAACTGGGGGGTACCGTGATCGAACTCCAGCACCGCCACGGTGCCCACACCCCCGGCGATACCCTGGTCTGGTTGCCACAAAAGCAGGTGATGTTTGCCGGTGATGTGGTTTACGTTGACCGCACCCTGGGCCTGATTGATGTGAGCTCAGGCAAACACTGGCTGGAATCGTTTGCCGTACTGGAGGCGCTGCAGCCCCGCATCATCGTGCCTGGGCATGGCCGCGTCACCGACTTGGCCACGGCACAGGCCCAGACCCGCGACCTGCTGCAGGCTTTGCGTACCCACATGAAAAAAGCCGTGGACGCCGGCACCGACATCAGTGCTGCGGTCAAGAGTTTTGACGGCAAACCCTTTGCCCATCTGAAACACGCTGACGTGTGGTTGCCACAACTGGCCAACCACACTTATCTGGAAATGGAACGCGAGTAGGCCAGCCGCGCGCGCCGCCTGCCGTCAGAGGCTGCTGACAAAGGCCTCGACTTCAGGGCGCAATCGGGGTGGTTTGCCCTTGGACACCGTTCCGATATTGACAAAACATACCGCTTGCTCGTGCGCCTGCAAGCCAAACAACGCCCGCAACTGTGGGCAGGCCAGCGCCTGCCCGCTGGTCAAACCGGTGCCCAAACCCATGGCGTGCGCTGACAACAAAACATTCTGGATGGCGCAGCCGAGAGACACCAGCCGCTCCGCGTCGCTGATTTCAAGCTCCCCCGAGCGCGCACGCGCGGCCTCTATGTCCGGGTGACTTCCGGCCAGACGAGCGATCGCCAGCATCAAAAAGGGGGCGCGGTGGGCTTTCTCACGCGCGTTCTCGACCTGCTCGGTGGTGGCCTGCGGGTCCCGATCCGTCAGCGCCAGACCAAACACCGACGCCAAAACCTCGCGCTTGTCCCCCGGAACAATGACGAAACGCCAGGGCAGCAGTTGCCCATGGTCTGGTGCCGCCGCCGCTGCATCCAAAATGGTCTGCAATTGTGCCGGACTGGGACCGGGTGCCACCAACCGTCTGGGTGCCACATGCTGGCGGGAATGAATCAACGCCCTGGCAAATTCAGACATTTCATTGCCGACGGGTAAATTCATTGGGTTCTCCTTGCATTGGACACAGCTGCTGCTTGAGCAGCAGGGGCAAATCTGCCTTAATTGGGGTGCTGTATTGTGCCCGCCACAATACCAGCATGCCACTGGGCCGTATCCTCCACCGCCTGGGCCAATGGCATGTTGGCCTCAACCCGATCCATGATCAGTCGCTGCAAGATGGCTCCGAGCATGGCCACGTTGTCAGCCATGTAGGGTTTGAGCTCGGTCAAAAACTGGCAGGTCGGCGGGTCGTACGCGTACGCCGACAAAAAATCATCGAATTTCTTGTCGGTCGCCAAGGCATGACACATGTCATAAATCAGGTTGAAACTGCGTGTTTGCTGTGCCTCATCGCTGCCGCCCAGGTTGGATCGCACTTCTTCAGCCAGGTCACGCCGGAAATCAGTCAATGTGTATTCGGCATGCGCCTTGACCACATCTTCAGGTGAGAACTCCCATTGCATGTCAAAAACTCCTTGCGAAAATTGTCAGTCGCCATCCGGGCCAAAAATAGCCGCAAATGCGTCTTCATCATCACCACAGATCGTGCAGGTTGTCTGCGGCGTCGGGGACACAAAATACCGGTCACACCGCGAGCAACGTTGCTTGGCCCTGCTGATCAGGGTCATTGGCGCCAAACCCGGGCGGGCGTCGAAAGACACATGGGCATCGAGCACACGTGGCTGACACACCTCCAGACAGACCTCACAGGCCACACATCGATCCGCCTGAAACGTCAGCGCCCAGTCGTGCGGGTTTTGCACAATCTCGATCGCACCCGTCGGACACACCCGAAAACAGGCTTCACAAAGTGTGCACCCCGACTGCAGGGTGAGTTGCATCGCCGGCAGGCCTTCATGCAACACCACGGTAAAAGCCTGCTCATCCTTGCGCTTGCAAACGATCTGCAACAACTCACGTTGATCGGACACCACATAGGCACCGGCACGAATGGCCTTCTCCGGCACAGGGGCCGGCCTGGCGAGCTCTCCAGTGGCCACAAGCTTGGCCCCACGGTGACTGAAAAAGCGTCGAAACAGCTGGCGCCGTGAACCCGCCGGGGCGCCGTGGCCAGCCGCCTTATTTGATGCCCCGGACAGGCCCGCATCTTGTACCAGGACCGGCATCACCCAATCAGAGTCCAGCCCGCTGGCAGCGCTGTCGGCAAGGCTGGACTCTTTCAGCTGGTCAACGGCATCCAGATTGAGCCTGAGTTGGGCTTCACCGGTTTTGCCGTGGGAACAATCCGCGCAATGACCGCTACCATGCAAATTGACCGGAATCCGCCGCTTGGCCATGTAAGCCAGCCAGACCGCATCAACCGCCCCCAGGCAAGGCACAACAGCATCACCCTGGCAACCTGAGGGTCGGCATGCCAGGTGCCAGACCGGCTTTTTAATCGCTTCGCGCAACAAGTCGATCGGCTTGAAGTCCGGGCTACTCCACGCATTGGTGCGGCAGGCACTGATGCACAAACCACAACTTTGGCAGTGATCAGCCACCAGCGAAGCGCCCTGATCAGACAGGGTGATGGCGTCATGTGGACAGGCATCCGCACACCGCCGGCATTCACTGTAGCGGTAGCGATAACGGGTACAGCAATTGGCACGAAAGTCAGGCATCGGCAGGCATCCCATCACGGTTTGGGTTGGCTGCCGGGCTTGCTGCTCAAAACCTGCAACGGGGTCCCGGTTTCACAGGTGTTGTGCGGGATCACAAAGCTGATGCCGGCCGCGGTTCCGGAAGCCTTCGACGACGACACCTTCTCAAGTGAGCGCAACACAATTTCCCAAGCTACCGCCCCCCCCTTCACCGCATGAATCATCTTTCCCGGATGCTGCTTGGCCAGAATAGCGCCGATGCGCAACGCATTTTTGTCATCGTCCGCCACGACCACAACCGACGCCGTCGGGATGATCGTCATCCCGGTGTGATAACTGAGGGCCTCTGCCAGCGGATGTTGACGCTGGCTGGCTACGCTGCGGGCATCAATGACGCAGCAAGGCGGCTCCTTCTTGAGCAGCTGATTCAACTCAACCGTGTCACGCAAGGCCAGTTCAGCGTGTACCGGCGCTGCACAAGTTGCGGCAGCCAGCATCACAGCCATCAGGATGTTGTCGGGTTTGATGTTCATCGGACACTTTCAGACCACGGGTTCAGTCAGGCGGGCATCATTGTCACGCGGCAACAACGCATGCCGGCGCAGATACAGCGCGGTTGGCAGCGCCAATTGACGAACTTGGCCATAGTTCACCCAGTCGCCAATTTGTGGTGTGCTGTCATGCAGCGGTGCCATCCAGAGCTTGTCCCCCAACAGTTCGACCATGCCGGCACAAAGGTTCAGATCAGCATCATCACCCATGTCAGCCCGTACCAGCACGGTCTGAACACCGCGGTCCACCATGTCACCAATCCATGAAGCAGCCCGACAGCCCGAAGGCACACCATCCGCCTGAAGCACCTCCCAGACAGGTTCACACAACGACGGTGTCACCACATTGAAGTCTTCATTGGACACGGCGTCAAACGACCAGCTCACCGCTTGACGCTGCACAGGCACGTGCAAACCCACCCGGGCCGGGCCAAACCGCTGGATCAAGCGGGTGATGATGTCGCCATCGCGCAAAGCGGCTTCTCCGAGGAACACCCGGCTGGCCCCGGCAGTCAACAGTTGCACAGCGGTTGCCTCAGACTCTGCAGCCAACACCACTTGCGCCCGCACCATGGCCTGTGACATGGCCAGCAGTCTGGGTGTGAAATGCAAAAACGTGGGGGCAACTGGATTCACCTCGGCCCAGTTTTTTGCCAGACAACAGAACTGAACACTCATGGCGCGGCCCGCGAGTATTCAAACCTGGGGTAAACAAAAGGGTACATGGGGCAATCCGCATCAGATGCCAGCCCGACCAGCATCGGACGCAAATCTTCCAACGTGCCGTAGATTGACTCAATCCTGACACCCATGTAAGAAGGCCGATATTTGCCCAGCGCCATCATGGCGTCGTCAAGCATCAGCAGCGCACCTTCCTGATTCTGGTTTTGTGTGAAAAACAGCGCCAGGGTGGCAAACGCCAGCGCCTGCAACAGTTCTGCCTCCGGATCTTTGGTACCCAGGGGACTGTTTCGGATCAAACGTGCCCAACGCTCGTTGAGCCAATCGTGCAACTGCCCCAGTTGATTGTTATCCCAAAGCTTGGCCACCTCACCCCAATCCAGCTCGGAAAGCACCTGGCGATCTGGCGGCAAAATGGGTTGTGCATGGAGATCCAGCAACATGATCTGATTCCTCAAAATGACAGGTCCTGCACGGCCCTGATCGGGATGACGCGGGCCTTGTCTGCCGGTTGCAGGCGTTCAGTGAGGCCAGACGGACACTCACCACAAACCGGCTCATCGGGATTGAACTCCAGCTTGATTTCTGACTTGGGCACTTCCAGTTGCCCACGATCCAGATCCTCCAGCCGCGTCAAACCCATGGCCGCGATTTCCTCTGCGGCAAACCCGCCCAGGAAACGGGCCATCCCCCGGTAAAACGAATGATTGGCGGCACGTTCAATCAACCCGCTGTAACCTCGGACCCAACGTCCCAGGTGCAAGGTCCAGAATCGCTTGATGTCCTTGTCCAACTTCTGATAAAGCTGTATTTCACCGTCTTCGAGCACAACCGCAGAGCGCTCCAGCAATTCGGCCACAAACATCAATTCCATACCGAGCTGATCCGCAAAGACGTCAAAACGGCCTTTGACCGGCTCAAACCCGAGACGTTGATAAAACTGAACCACCTGATAGTGCGGCTCCTGCTTGAAACGCCCTGTCAACCGCACCGATTCAACCGGCGGAAATCCGCCTGAAGAGGCAAACAAGGTCGCATACTCGCAAGCTAGGGCCTCGGTGAGCGCCGGCAACGTTGTCGCCAGAAAATCATCATCAAACACCACATTCAGTGCACGGAGCGAGGCCAATAGGCCTGGCTCACGCAGCGCCGACAAAAAGGCGGCTGAAGGCTCCTCAACAAAAGCCCCCGCCAACATGCGATACAAACTTGCCCGAGCCAGGCATTCTTCACGCCGTTGTATCGGGTCAAGAGGAGCTTGCACAACGGTATCTTCCCTGTCCTCTAATTCAAAAGTGGCTGCCAGCATGTGGTCTCCTGAAAAAAGCCGATCCACACTCTCATGCGGATCGGCAAATCGCTGTTAACGAAAAGAAAACACGGGGTTTACCAACCCTGAGACCAGTCAGTGGCCACCGCTGGCCTTGTGTTTGACACTCTCCGGACCACCCCAGGCAGCCATTTCTGGATGCATCTTGCGATGCAGGTCACCGGTATAGGCGTAACGCATGGTCTCCTTGAATGCCGCCACATGTTTGTCCCAATGGCCCACACTGTCGCCGTATTTGTCATTCGGACCCGCCTTGGTGACCTTGACCACGGTGTCGTACCAGCCCTGTGAGCCGCCAATCGGGTCGGCGACCACCGGGATGATATTGTTGGGGTGGACACCTTTGTCATCCCACCAGACGTTGTTCAGGTCGGGATCGTCCTGGCCGTGGCTGGCATCCCCCTTGCCGGCCTTGAGCTTCAGGGTGGCCAGACGGCCATACTCCCAATGCCCGAACCCGGTGGAGATCGAAATCACCTTGGGATGGATGCCCTCGGTGACATAAGCCTTGGTCACCAGGTGGCCCACGGCGCTTTCCACGCGCACCAGGTCGCCGGTCTTCACGCCCAGTTTGGCGGCGGTCTCGGGGTTCATCCAGGCCGGGTTGCTGTGGGCAATTTCAGCCAGCCACTTCACGGCCGCAGTGCGCGACTGTTTCATCACGTTGAGTTTGAAAGTCGAGAGGATCATCTCGTCGTCCTTCATGGTCTCGTGCCAGGGGATGCGCTTGAACGTGGGCATGGGGTTGAAGCCGTATTCGGCCCACTGGTCCACGCGCACGTTGATGAGCCGGTTGCCAGTGGGAAAACCCACGTAGTTCTTGCCGTCTCGCTTGACGCCGATGGCCTTGCCGTTCTTGGTGATGATGCCGGCCTTGTCCACGGTGGCACCGGCCATGTCCGCAGCGGAGAGCTCCTTCTTGTACAGCCCGTACTCGGCCTGGATCTCGCGGCCGGTCTTGTCCGACACCTTGCCGGTCTTGGGGTTGAGCTTGCCATAAATGGGCCAGACGCCATGCTTCTTCAGGAAATTCAGGCCGCCGGCTTCCTTCAGGCCGGGCACGTTGTCGAAGTGGTGGCGCATGTAGTCCTCGCCATCCTTGAAGTTCCAGAACTGCTTCATGCCACGCTTGCCGTCCGGATCCAGTTTATGGATGATGTCGCGCAGCATGACACGGTTTTCGCGCGACTCGCCCAGCGACTTGTGCACGGGCTGGCGAATGCCCAGCCAGGGCCACAGCGAATTGGGCATCGACTCGGGTTCCCAGCGCTCCAAGTAGGGACAGTCCGGCAGGATCAGGTCGGCCATGGCCGTTTCCTCGCCCATGAACGGGCTCATCGACACCAGATACGGAATCAGCTTCTCGTCCTTGAACAGCTTGCCCCACACCGCCATGGAGCCCGGGTTGGTATAGACCGGGTTGTCCTGGTAGGTGAAGTACACGTTGATCTTCTGCTTGCCCTCGGCAATCCAGAACGGCACCAGATGGCTGACCTTGTGCGCGGCCAGCGGATAGTCTGGCGGATGCGAGAGGTACGAATCCTTGGCCGGTTTGCCCGGCTCGGGCGAGGGCTGCGGCCAGCCCATGCCGCGCGGCAGGCAGTAGCCGCCCTTCTTTTCGATGTTGCCGGTCATGATCGGCAGCATCATGCAGGCCTTCTCGTTGTACGAGCCGTACAGGTGCTTGGCCGGTCCCCGGTAGGTGAACAGTGTGGCCGGCTTGGTGGTGGCGAACTCGCGTGCGATGCGTTCAATGGTTTCAGCAGGCACACCTGAAATCTTCGAGGCCCACTCCGGCGTGTACTGCTTGTAGTGCGCCTTCAACTCGGCCACGGTGACATTGGTCCAGTTGTTGATGAAGTCACTGTCCTGCAGGTCTTCGCTCAGGATGACGTTGCCCATGGCCAGGGCCACGGCACCGTCGGTGGCCGGGTGCACCGGAATCCATTCGTCCGAGAAGCCGGCCGTGTTGGACAGCCGCACGTCGAACGTGACGATCTTCATCTGGTTATCGATGCGACCTTCCGTCACCCGCTGCGACAACGGGTTATGGAAATAGGCGGCCTCCAGCACGTTCGAGCCAAAGTTCAGCACGTACTTGGCATTGGCGAAGTCGGGCGTCTCGATGTCCGGCCCCCAGGTGGGTTCCATGCCCACCTTCTTGGACGACTCGCACACCGAGGTGTGGTTCACCACCGTGGCCGAGCCCAGCGTCTTCATGAAGCGGTCCAGCGTGCCGCCGGTGCGGTTGCGCCCATACTTCATCATGATGGTGTTGGGGTCTTCCTTGATGGCGGCATCGAGTTTTTGCACCAGCTCGGCCAGGGCCTCGTCCCAGGTGATGCGTTTCCATTTGCCTTCACCCCGGGCGCCGACGCGCTTGAGCGGGTACAGGATGCGGTCCGGGTCGTAGCTGTACCACATGCCCGAGTTACCTTTGGCGCACAGGCGACCACGGGTGGAGACGTGCTCCGGGTTACCTTCGAGCTTGACCACGCGGTCATTTTCCAGATAGGCAATGGCTCCGTCCTGGATATTGCACACGTGGCAACCGGTCGGCACGGCCTTGCGCTCGGCGGCGGTCACCGGACCAATGTCCTTGCCACCCAGGTCGTTTTCCATCGCGTTGAGCAAGCGCGGCGCAGCCGCCGCGACCGCACCGGTGCTGGCGCTAACCTCAAGGAAAGTTCGACGCGATACTTTGGGTATTTTCATGTTGTGTCTCCTGGAATAGGTTCAATACATCGTTTGCATTTGCTGGGGTGCCATCAGGATCGCATACCGCAAGGCGGCACTGCCCACCAGGATCAACAACGCTGCCAGTGACAGGGTGCTTTTGCGAACACCGGCTGGGGCCAGCAACAGCGCGACTGGCGCCGCAATCCCCCCCAGAATGCCTGCGCCCACAAAAATCACACCCATGGTGCCGGTGGTCAGGATCGCAAAGGTCAACTCTTCGGCTGAGCCACCATAGTTGGTGGTTCCCAGAATGGAAATCAGCACCACGCCAACGGCAGCGGTGGACCACAACATGTATTCACGCAGTACCTTTTGGGCTGCCTCGTTGGCACCGGCCAGCAGTGAGCCCACCGCCGAGCCGGAGGCAACCGCCAGGGCCACAAACAGCACTGGCATCACCGGCGTGTTCCAGACTGGCCGCGACTGGTGCACGGCCAGGTCATAACCGGTGTAGATCGGCAAACCCAGCGCCAGTGCCGCAGTGATCAGGGCCAGCAACTTGCCCTGTTTCTCGTCACCCTTGCGCAAGGCCAGGATGTAGAGCACCGAGCAAACTCCAAACGCCGTGATGTTCAGCGCCCCCCAAGCCAGCGGCGAGGTGAAGTGCATGTACATCGGGTTGAGTGTGTTGAGAAAACGCAGTGGCTGCGACAAGTCGGCAATCAGCAGCGCACCGCCCACACCCAGCAACACCACCGAGATGTAGGCGGCCTTTTCGCGCAAAGGCCGCAGCGCAGGCTGAATCCAGGAGCCATAAGACAGGAAGGACAGCCCCGCCAGAATGCCCACCACAAAGAAGTAGATGGCGTAGGCTGAATGCCACGACACATCGTGGAACCAAACATATTCACCCATGATGTGTGCTCCTTAAATGTTGAAGTGAAGTTTGAATGCGGAACGCTCTTGTTCCATCACTTCAATAGGCTTGTTGCCGTCACGCCCAAACTCGGTCTGGTTGCGATCCGCGCCGATGTAAAACACGTGCGGCTTGGTACCCTGCTCTGGACGCAACACCTGCGTCGGGTTTTTGGCAATCAGGTACGACACCTCGCTGTTGGGATCGTTGATGTCGCCAAACACGCGCGATCGGCCAATACAGGTCTGCACACAAGCTGGCACCAGGTTCTGCGTCACACGATGGAAGCAGAAGGTGCATTTGTCCACCACGTTGGTGATGGGCGTGTAGGTGCGGTGCGACGGCAGCATGAAGCGCGCGTTGTAGGGACAGGCCGCCATGCAGCTGCGACACCCGATGCAGCGTTCGTAACGCTGCAGCACAAAACCACCGTCTTCGACGACAAAAGTGGCCTCCACCGGGCAATTGCGCACACACGGCGGATCCTCGCAGTGGTTGCACAGGCGCGGCAGAAATTTGCGCGACACGTTGGGGTACTTGCCGGTCACCTTGTAAGGCACCCAGGTGCGGTTCACTCCCAAAGGAGTGTCATATTCGGCCTTGCAGGCCACCTGGCAAGCCATACAGCCGATGCACCTGCGGGTGTCGACCACCATGGCAAACCGGCGTTTGCGGCCTGCCGGTGACGAGACATTAGTTGCTTCACTCATCGATGTGTCTCCTGGAGAGGATGTGGTTCTTGTTTCACGCACGGTATCCACATCACTCAGCGCAACATGTGTGCCAGTTTTCGGACTTGGCCCCAAAACCAGTCTCCCATTGGGAAAACACCACAGACTCCCACAACACAGGCGCCCTCACCGTTACCATAACGTAACAATTTAAGGGTTATCACCAAGAGAAAATGTTACGAATTTGTTATCTACTACGCCCTCTTTTCTTGAATGAAACAAGCCCATGCAACGCAGAACCCTGGTGGAATGGGGTGCTGCCTGGGGCCTGCTGCAAGGCGGCGTCCAGGCACAAACACTCCCCAAAAATGACACAACCTCACTGCGCATCGGACTCACGGCAGTGATCCTGGCCGACCAGGCCGCGTTCCTGACACGCTGGAGTGACTACCTGGGCGCACGCATGGGCCTGCCGGTGGTGTTTGTCGCCCGCGAGTCGTACCAGAACATTCTGGATCTGCTGTTCTCTGACCAACTGGATGCCGCCTGGATTTGCGGCTACCCCTACATCCTGCATCAGAGCAAGCTGCAATTGCTGGCCACCCCGCTGTTCAATGGCAAGCCGTTTTACCAGTCCTACCTGATTGGCCGGTCGAGGAATCCGCCGGAATTGACGGGCTGGGGTGACCTGAAACAGCGGGTTCTGGCTTACTCCGACCCCTTGTCCAATTCAGGTTGGTTGGTGGCTCAGGCGCAAATGCGTGCCGCCGGGCTCAAGGCCAGTGACCTGCGCCGGACCTTCTTTGCCCATGGTCACCGCAATGTGGCTGAAGCCGTGGCCTCCGGCCTGGCGCAAGCTGGTTGCATCGACGGTTACGTGTGGGACACCATGCAACTGCAAAAAATGGCCGCTGTGGCCCACACCAGCGTGATCTGGCGTTCCGACTGGTATGCCTTTCCCCCCATCGTTGCCAGGCTCAATGACAGCCATCCCGCGTTGGCTGAGTTGGGAGCTGCCTTGCAAAACATGCCCAACGACTCTCAAGGTTTGAGTTTGCTCAAGGCATTGAATTTGAGCGGTTTTGCCAAACCCGATGCCAGCCTGTTTGAGCCGATCAAGACCCTGGCCGCCAGTGTCGGCGCCGTGCGGACCTGACCACCACCATGTTGCCGCGTTTACCCTACCGCATTCAGATACCGCTGGGTCTGGTGCTGGCTGTCACGCTTTCGGTTTTGCTCGTCAGCGTGGTGGCAGCACAAATCTCGGCTCGTTCAGCGCGCCTGGAGATTGTGAGCACTGTGCAGCGGGTGATCGACCTGCTGGTGGCACAAGGCAAGCCGCTGCTGGCGCAGGACGACACCTGGCGCGCTTTCACGCTGCTGCGCAACACCGCGGCACTGTTACCTCAGACCGAAAAGGGACAGTCGCGTGCCGCCCTGCTGGATGCCCAGGGGCGATTTCTGGCCGGCTCGGACCCGATGCGCCTGCCCACCGGTGAGCAGGCGCTGGGGGTGTTGATCAATGGCCGTTTGCTACCCTCCGTCAGTGCCGCCACCCGCCCCAGAACCCTGACCACGCCGGACGGCGGCATGGCATTGATTGAGCCGATCCGCAGCGACGACGACCAGGTCATTGGTTTTGTGTTTGCCGAAGTGGATGCCGCTGCCTTTGCGCCCGACTGGGCAGCCTTGTCCACCCCCGCCCTGATTGGTGCCGCACTGGCCATCATCGTGCTGGTGCCCATGGGCTGGTTGCTGGGGCGGCGCATGGCACAACCCATTGCCCAGACAGCCAACTGCATTGCCCAGATTGGTCACACCGATGCCGCCCAACTGCAGGCACTGATTCCTCATGTGCAGGACCCCGAGCTCAGCCGCATTGCCGGCGCTGTCCGGCAACTTCTGATCGAAACCTCAGTAGCCCAGGCCAACGCGCAGCGCGCCCTCTCGGCTGAGCGATTGGCGGCCGTGGGCCGCATCACAGCCGCCGTAGCGCATGAGATCAACAACCCATTGGCCGGCCTGATCACCGCTACCCGCACCTTGCGCCTGCACGGTGATTCGCCTGACGCACGTGAGCGAAGCCTGGACCTGATTGAACGCGGCCTGCAACAAATTCGCACCATGACCACCGCGCTGCTGCCACAAGCCAAGGTGGAGGACCGTTGCCTGAGCCTAGACGACTTTACCGATGTTCTGACGCTGGCGCGCGCCACCGCCTCGCAGCACTTTGTCAGCATCAGCTCCGAGCTGGATCAGCAGGCTGAGCTGTGTGTGCCCTCCACCGTATTCCGGCAGGTCATGCTCAACCTGCTGCTCAATGCGATCAAGGCCGCGGGGCAGTCAGGCCAGGTGCACGCGCTTCTGCAGACCAACACCGGCAAGGTCACCTTCATGCTGTGCAACACCGGAGACCATTTGTCCAACGACGACCTGCAACAACGCCTGCAGGCCGAAGACAGCAATGACCCCCATGGTTTTGGTCTGTGGATCTGCCAGGAATTTGCCGTGCGGTACGGCGGAGGGTTTTCTGCCGCCGCGCCTGCCGACATCCCCTCACCCTTTGCCAGCTGTTTGAGCTTTTGGCTTCCTAACCTTGTGCGCCATGTCGAAAAATAATCTGTTGCTGATTGAAGATGATCTGATCCTGGGGGAATCGTTGGTGCAGCGCTTTGAACTGGAAGGTATCAAAGTGGTCTGGCTACGCCGTCTGGCTGAAGCGCAACTCCAGATGAACCAGCCCTGGGGCGCGGTGGTCAGCGACGTCCGGCTGCCCGATGGCCTGGCAACAGAGTGGTTTGTGGAATTGCCGCTTGCGAACCGCATGTTGCCGTGGTTTTTTCTGACTGGTTACGGCAGTGTGAACGACGCCGTCCGCGCCATCCAGGCCGGCGCGCGTGAATACCTGACCAAACCCTTTGACATTGAAAAACTGGTGGCCCTGGTGCTCGATACCCTGGCGACCAGCACCCGGGCACCGGCTGACGCGGTGCTGGGTATCTCGCCTGCCATGCGCCGGATTGAGGAACTGGTTCACAAACTGGCGCGCCAAAAAACATCGGTCCTCATCAGCGGCGAGTCCGGGGTTGGCAAGGAGGTGGTGGCGCAGCTGATCCACAACCTGGATCCGCGCAGCAAAAAAGGGAGTTTTGTCCCGGTCAACTGTGCCGCGGTGCCCGAGTCCATGATGGAAGCAGAATTTTTCGGTTACGAAAAAGGGGCGTTCACCGGGTCACAACGGGCACACAAGGGGTTTATTGAACGCGCCGATGGCGGCACCCTGTTTCTCGACGAAATCGGCGACCTGCCGGCCAGCATGCAGGCCAAGCTGTTACGCGTGCTGCAAGAGCGGTGTTTCTTCCGGCTGGGCTCCGAACGCACCACCCACAGTGACTTTCGCATCATCGCCGCCACCAACCGCGACTTGTACGCCGACATGCTGGCGGGCAAGTTCCGCGAGGACCTGTTTTACCGGCTGGCGGTGATCCGCATTGAAATCCCACCGCTGCGCGAACGCCCGGAAGACATCCGCTGGCTGACCGAGCTGATCCTGCAGCAAATCACCACGGAGCAAGGCGTCCCCATTGCGATGTCTGAACTGTTCCTGCGTGACCTGATGGCACGCAACTGGCGCGGCAACATCAGGGAATTACGTGCCCATCTGGAACAGGCCGTGGTCATGAGTGAGGGCGGCGTCCTGGACAAACCCATGAATGACAGCCCCAGCGCCACAGCGGGGACGGTCTTTGCCGCGGCACCAGATCAAGCGCTGCCATCACTCCACGCCATCGTCGAAGATGCCGAGCGCACCCACATCCGCAAAGCCCTATCCCAATGTGAAGGCAGCGTTGGCAAAACCGCCGACGTGCTGGGCATCTCACGCAAAACACTGTGGGAAAAGATGAAACGCTTGGCCATCAATGCCTGAACACAGGGCGCTGGCGAGCACTCAAGCCGTCAGCCAGCTCTGCACTTCGGCCACCGTCGGGATACGCCCACTGCTGACCAGCTTGTCATTGATGACCAGGCCGGGTGTGGACAACAGGTCATAACGCATGATCTGCTTCATGTCGGACACCTTGTCGAATTCGGCTTGCACATTGGCGGCACTGGCCGCTTCCCGAGCAACAGCTTCCAGTTTTCTGCAATTGGCACAGCCCGGCCCCAGAATCTTGATGTTGAGCATGGTATTTCTCCTCCGAAAAAAACTCAGGGCGACACTTGCGCCAGTGGGCGGCGCTTGAACCAGGCCAAGGTACCGACCAGTATCGCCAGAAACAGGCCCAGCGCCATGGTCAGGGGCAGCCAGCCCACCCCATCAACCCAGGCACCGTAGATCAGGCCAGCACAGACGCTGAACACCGCCACCAAGCCCACATAGGCCAGGGTCTTGGTCCAGGCAATCACGGCAGCGACCATCAGCATGCTTTGCAGGCTGAGCTCGGGGTCGGCCATCAGGTAGGCCAGCAGCGGGCCGGGGTGCATGCCAAGGTCAAGGAACATACGTGCCACCGGCACCTCAACCAGCGTGGGGAAGTACATGAAGACACCAAAGCCCACCGCCACCGCGTTGGCCGGTGGTGTGTTGCTGCCCGCCAGACTTTCAATCCATTCCGGACGGATCACCTGGCGCACCATGCCCACAATGAAAACGCCCAGCACCAGCAGGACAAATATCTGTTTGACAAAGCGCCAGGCTTCCCAAAGCCAGGCGCGCCAGTCGTCCCCAGCCAATTGGTGGGCGAAGTACCCCACCGCCCACAAGGCCAGCGCCACGCCAAAGACCCGGCCCGTAAAGGCAACTTCCAAGAAGCCCGCACCGGGTGTCATGCGCATGGCGGCCACCAGCAGGGTGGCGGCGGTGAGGCCGAGCGCCACCCAGGTCCAGCGGTTGGCCCCTTCCACAATGTTTTCCAGCCCCTGCCAGGCCGTCACCCCAATCAGCAGCAACAGGCCGATCAACACCGAACCCTGAAAACTCACCCCTTCCTCACCCTTGGCGGCATCAAACGGCACCCAGGCCAACAAGGTGGTTTGCCACGACTGCGCCCACGGCAGAGGTGCATCCAAGGTGAACACCGTGGCCGTCAGGGGCCACAGTTTCAGTGTGCCGGCAATCAACAGCCCAACCAATGACAACAGCACCCCGAGCGCCGCAGGCGCAATGCTGGCTTTGGCGGCAAACAAGGTGTCCGTTTCCGCATCATGGCGGGCATCGTCGCGCCAGAAGATCATGGCCATCAACAAGCCAATGCCGATGCCAAACAGCAGGCACAGCAGCAGCCGTGCCAAGGCAAATTCTGGCCCCAGGATGTTGCCGGTGTAAGCCAGCGCCATGATATTGCCCGCCGGGGCAAAAAACAAAAAGGTGATGGCCGGGCCAATGCCTGCCCCCTTTTTGTAAATACCGGCAAACAGCGGCACGATGGTGCAGGAGCACACGGCAATCAAGGAGCCTGCAGCGGCGGCGGCCGGGTACGACACATAAGCGGGGGTGCCGCGCCCGAGCCAGCGTGTGATGCTGGCCTTGGGGATCAGCGCAGCCATGGCTCCGGCAATGAAAAATGCGGGCAGCAGACACAACAGCACATGCGCCGCCAAATAGGAAGCCAGACTGCCAGCGCCGCCCTGGAGCAATGTCAATGCGAGTTCCATCAAACGCCCCTTCCTTGGTCCCGATTCATTTTGTGCCAATCGAAAATAAGATGCAATGCTGCTGGGCAATGATTCGCTCACCATCGGCACCTTCGCCTATTTGGTCAAAATTCTGGCGCGAGCTGCGTCTCTTGCCCACCAGCCGCGACCAGGTGGTGCCATGGCTGGCAACGGTCCAATCAAGCCCAGGAAGCTTGGCCATCCGTCCACAAAAGTGCGGTGCCATGCAAAATGCACACCACGCACCACCATCCACTGAGGTACCCGAATGACCCAAGCACCCGTTTTTTTCATTTCCCATGGCTCCCCGATGCTCGCTCTGGAGCCCGAGGTGCTGGGCCCACAGCTGCAGGCACTGGGCCAGCAGCTCAGCGGTATCAAGGCAGTGCTGGTGGTATCGCCCCACTGGCAGACGCGCCAGGTGCAGGTGATGAGCACCGCCCGGCCCGAAACCATTCACGACTTTGGCGGCTTTCCGGCTGCGCTGTACCAGCTGCAGTATCCGGCCCAGGGTCACCCCGACTGCGCCCAGGAGGCCGCCCGGCTGCTGACAGCAGCGGGTTTTGCCACCACGCTGGACGCCCAACGTGGGCTGGACCACGGCGCCTGGGTGCCGCTTTACCACCTGCTGCCCCAGGCCCAGCTGCCGGTGTTCCAGGTGTCCATGCCGCACAGCCTGGACACGGCGCAGGCGCTGAAACTCGGCCAGGCGCTGGCGCCGCTGCGCGCGCAAGGCGTATTGATCGTCGGCTCGGGCAGCATGACACACAACCTGTATGAGTTCCGCGGTGCCAACGCCCAGCCTGAGCCCTATGTGCAGGCGTTCACCGCCTGGGTGCGCGCAGCCGTGCTGGCCAACCAGGTCGATCAGCTGGTGCACTACCGTACCCTGGCCCCACACGCCGAACGTGCCCACCCGAGCGAGGAACACTTCCTGCCACTGCTGGTGGCCCTGGGCGCCCGCGCCACCGACACCGCGCAGACGATTGACGGCGGCGTCAGCTACGGCATGTTATCGATGGAGTCCTATGTCTGGGGCCTTTCGGCGAACAACGCCCACACCCCAGACGAATCCAAGCTCAACCCGACGTCTTCTGCGGGCTGACCCGCTGCTTCACATGCGCCAGCAGCCCTTCGCAGGCGTCTTCGACCAGGTCCAGCACCTGCTCAAAACCGCGCTCACCGCCATAGTACGGGTCAGGCACCACCGGGCTGCGGTGCAACTGGCAAAACTCGGTGAGACGACGCAGTTTGTGCTGGTGCTCTGGCGGGCAGGCGTCTTGCAACAGCGCCAGGTTGTCCCAGTCCATGGCCAGAATCAGGTCAAACGCGGCAAAGTCGGCCGGCCGGACCTGGCGCGCCCGCAGACTTGAAAGGTCATACCCCCGCCGGGCCGCATGCGCCTGGGAGCGTTCGTCCGGCGGACTGTCGGGATGGTAGTTGTGGGTGCCGGCCGAGTCCACGCTAACGACCTGGCTCAGGCCATGGTGCCGGACCTTGTGGCGAAACACGCCGTCAGCCGTGGGACTGCGGCAGATGTTGCCCATGCAAACAAAAAGAACGCGGTAACTCATGAATCAGCTTGATGATGGATGAAGAAGGCCAGCTTACACCCACCACGCCAGCACGTCACGGCCTCCATATTGCTACATAATTGATAGCTATATAGGGTTTATTTATCCGGGCTAGAGGCACTTTTTTCTCATCAATCAGGTCACTCAATGTTTGACCGGTGCCGCGGCCTTGCTGGCGGCGTCCAGGCCGCCCTTGGCCTTCCACTCGGCAAAACCGCCCTGCAAAATGCGCACGTTTTCATACCCTGCCACCCGCAGGGCAAAACCCGCCTGCGCCGACAGTGAGCCGGTATTGCAGTACAGCAGCACAGGTTTGTCTTTCGGGATACGTTCGCTCTCGGCCAACACGCGACGCCACTCCAGATGGATGGCGTTGGGGATGTGCTCCTTGGTGAACTGATCAGCATCGCGCGCGTCAATCACTACAAATTTATTCCAGTCGTCGCGCGGGATTTGCTCGGGAAAGATCGTGGCGCCGCCGTAATCCACAAAGTCAAGGTAAGACGCCATGGCCTCCATCACGGCTTTGTCCTGGGCCACGGCCGGAGCGGCATGCAGCCCCAGAGCCAGCAGCCCGGCCATCAGTGAACGGTGGAGAGAGATGTGTTTCATGGGATGGCGTCCAGGTTGGGGATGGTGCAAGGTGATGTGCATGGTGATGATTTTACCTACAATCTAATAAATATTAGATTATTGATATGATCAAAAAACAATGGAGACCCGATGAACTTTGAGTCCTTTGTCCTCGACCACGAACCGGCCATCCGGCTCGGGTTTTTCCTGGGTGTGTTCGCCCTCATCGCATCATGGGAACGGCTGGCACCCCGACGAGCCCTGACGGTGTCCAAGGCCCTGCGCTGGGGCAGCAACCTGGGTCTGGTGATGCTCAACACCGCGCTGCTGCGCCTGCTGTTCCCCTTGGCCGCCGCCGGCATGGCGGCGTTTGGCGCTGCCCATGGCTGGGGTCTGCTGAACCACTTTCAGGTGCCGCTGTGGCTGGCAGTGCCGGCGGCCGTCATCGTGATGGACTTCTGCATCTGGCTGCAGCATGTGGTGATGCACGCCGTGCCGCTGCTGTGGCGCTTGCATCAGGTGCACCACGCTGACCCGGACTATGACCTGACCACCGGGGCACGGTTTCACCCGCTGGAGATCGCGCTGTCGATGTTGATCAAGTTCGCCACCATCGTCGTGCTCGGCCCGTCGGTGCTGGCGGTGGTGCTGTTTGAAGTGCTGCTCAATGCCACTGCCATGTTCAACCACGGCAACATCCGGCTGCCCGCCAGCCTGGACCGGGGACTGCGCTGGTTTCTGGTCACCCCGGACATGCACCGGGTGCACCACTCGGTTGAAGAGGATGAGGCCAACACCAACTTTGGCTTCAGCCTGACTTGGTGGGACCGACTGCTGGGCACCTACCGCGCCCAGACCCGCAGCCCCCAGGAAACCATGGTCATCGGGCTGCGCGGCCATACCGCCTTGCAGGAAGTGGCACGGCTGGACAGCATGCTGCTGATGCCGTTTCAAAATCGCGCGCCAGCACCCACGAAGATGGCCTGAAAATAGCCGCTCCAACCAGAGAACAACCCTATGTCGACCCCCAGCAAACCGCTTTCCATTCCCGCCATGGCCGCACTGGTCCTCAGCCTTGGCGCCATCACCGTGATCGTGGCATCAGGTCTTGGCTACCGGCTGGGCTGGTGGCATTTCACGGTGGGTTTGCAGGCCTCGGAATGGGCGGCCTACGGCGCTGGCCTGGCACTGGTGCTGTCGCTGGTCGGACTGGCTGAGTCACGCCCCGGCGCCGCACGGCGCGGCTGGGCTGCCGCCGTCATCGGCCTGCTGCTGGCCCTGGCACCAGTGAGCCTGGCCGTTCAGTGGGAATACACCTCCCGCAGCTACCCGGCCATCAATGACATCAGCACCGACACGCTGGACGCCCCGGTGTTCTGGGACATGCCCACCCCGACCGATTACCCAGGTGCAGCGTCAGCCGCCTTGCAGCGCGCAGCCTACCCCGATCTGGTGCCACTCAGGCTGCCACTGCCTCCAGCCAAAACCTTTGCACTGGCGCTGGCCGTGGTCAAGGACAAGGGCTGGACGGTGGTGGCCAGCGTGCCGGAAGAAGGCCGCATCGAAGCCACCGCCAGCAGTCTGCTGTATGGCTTCACCGACGAGGTGGCCATCCGCGTCAAACCCGCGGACGGCGGCGTACTGGTGGCTGTGCGTTCGCGCTCGCGGCTGGGCAAAATCGACCGCGGCGTCAACGCCAAACGCATTCGGGCTTTTTTGCAGACCCTGAAGGCACAGGCCGCCTAGAACACCAGCACCTTGGCCGCCTCGGCGGTCCAGATCGCCAGTTGCGCGAGTGTGTTGCGCTGCGCACCATCCATCAGCTCGGCCACACTCAGGCCGCGGGCATCCATGCAGGTACCGCATAGGCCAACCTCACCCTGGCGGATGACCTTGCCCAGCATCAGTTGCACGTTGTAATACCCCTCGGGCACCTTTTGCCCGGCCTTGGCGCAGGTGACTGCATCTGCCATCAAAAACAGGCGCACCAGCTGGCCTTCTTTGCCGGCCAGCGCCGATGCCAGACGCAGGGCGTTATAAGCGCGCTCATTGCCATAGGGTGCATCGTTCAGAATAAACAATGTGGAAGCAGCCATGGGAGACCTTTCGTCAAACAGGATCGGTCGGCGTGGTTTCGACGGCGAACCCGGCGGCCAGCCACTCACTGACACCGTCACTGGTTTTGCGGGCGCGGTAACCTCGCGAGAGCAGCAGCTTGACCGCTTGATCCGACATCAGGCAAAACGGCCCACGGCAATAGGCCACGATGTCAACATCGGGCGGCAACTCGCCGATGCGCTGCTCCAGCTCCGCCAGCGGCATGGAGCGGGCATAGGGCAAATGGGCGGCATCAAACTCGGACTGGGGCCGCACGTCAATCACCACCACCCGGCCATTGCGGGCCTGCGCCAGCAACTCGCCGCGTGAAGTCTTGACCAATCGATCCGGCTCGCGCACCAGTTGCTGCAGCGCCAGGCGCATTTCCACCAGATGTTCTTCGGCCACGTTGCGCAGTGCCACCCCCAGCTGGGCCACATCGTCACCACGCAGGCGGTAAAACACGTACTTGCCATCACGGCGCGCCTGCACCAGATTGGCCTCGCGCAGGGCCTTGAGGTGGGCACTGGCCAGCTTGACATCAATCGACAGTTCGGCTGTCAGCGTCTCCACGCTCTTTTCGCCCTGGGCCAGCATCTCCAGCAATTCCAGCCGCTTGGGGCTGGCAAAGGCCTTGCCAATACGGGCCACCTGTTCGTACAGACTATCTTTGAGGGTACGTTCGTTCATGATGAACATTCTAATTAGATTTAGATTAATCGTCGCCACAACTGGCACACGGCACAATCACGTCATCACCCAGCTGCCTAGCCGATGCCATCCACCTCGCCTGCCAAGCCAAACCACAAACCCACCTGCTGGTCAGTGTTTGGGGTGTTCCTGCGGCTGGGCCTGACCTCGTTTGGTGGGCCGGTGGCGCATCTGGCTTACTTTCGTGATGAATTTGTCACACGGCGGCAGTGGCTCAGCGAACATGCTTATGCCGATCTGGTAGCGCTGTGCCAGTTTTTGCCCGGCCCGGCCAGCAGCCAGGTGGGCATGGCACTGGGGCTGCAGCGCCGTGGTTTTGGCGGTGCACTGGCCGCCTGGGCCGGTTTCACCCTGCCGTCGGCTTTGGCCCTGGCACTGTTCGCGCTGGGCCTGTCCACCTGGGGGAGTGTGTTGCCAGCGGGTAGCCTGCACGGCCTGAAACTGGTGGCTGTTGCCGTGGTGGCGCAGGCGGTGTGGGGCATGTCACGCCAGCTCTGCGTGGGCCCGGTGCGCGCCGGTATGGCGCTGTTGGCCACCGCGGGCACACTCTGGTGGCCTGGCGTCGTGGGCCAGCTTGGCATCATCTCCAGCGCTGCCGTGGTGGGGGCCCTGATCTTCAAGCCGTCCCAAAGGCCGGCTCCTGAAGCCATACCCATGCCGCTGTCCCGCCGCACCGGCTTGGTGTTGCTATTGCTGTTTGGACTGCTTCTGCTGGGTCTGCCACTGCTGGCACGCCACACCAACAACCCGCTGCTGGCTTTGGCCGATGTCTATTACCGAGTCGGCGCCCTGGTGTTTGGGGGTGGCCATGTGGTGCTGCCGCTGTTGCAAGCCGAGGTGGTGCCCCGGGGCTGGCTCAGTCAGGACGTGTTCCTGGCAGGCTACGGTGCGGCACAGGCCGTGCCCGGGCCGCTGTTCACCTTTGCGGCCTTCCTCGGCGCAGTCATGGCCGACGGGCCGCAGGCCTGGGTCAACGCGGCGGTGTGTCTGCTGGCGATCTTCTTACCCTCGTTTCTGCTGGTGGCTGGTGCCCTGCCGTTCTGGGATCAATGGCGCCGCCAGGTGCTGGCCCAGGCAGCTTTGGCCGGCATCAATGCCGCCGTGGTGGGCCTGCTGCTGGCCACGCTGCTCCAGTCGGCGTCGAGCGGTGCCGTCACCCGACTCCCTGAAATGGTGCTGATGCTGGGCGCGCTGGTGGCACTGCTGGCCTGGAAATGGCCCCCCTGGCTGGTGGTGTGCTCGGGGGCCATGCTGGGTGGACTGATGCTTTAGCATCAGCCCTGCTGCCGCCGCGGCCGGGTGCCGCCGTGCCAAAATCCGTCATCGGCGCAATGCCCTGCCCACAAAAGTAAATCCGACATGAATCCACAAAAGAAATTTCATTTGGTGTTTTCCATGGTCATGGGGGCCATGATGGTGTTTTTGATGACCTTTGTCATTACTTTGGTCAACCTGGGTTGGGTGCCGAATTTTTTGTCCGCCTGGATGCGGTCTTTTGTCATTGCCTACCTGGTGGCTGTGCCGGTGATCTTTTTCACCGCCCCGGTGGCACGCAGGCTCACTGGCAAGCTGCTGGGTGTGGCCGCCGGCTAGCCTCTTGCCGAGCCGACCTGTCATGCACGCGAAACACCACCATCACGACCATCACCCCAGTCACGCGCCCGCCGGGTTTGACCAGGCCTTTGCCATTGGCATTGTGCTGAACCTGGTCTTTGTCGCCATTGAGGCCTTCTACGGCTGGCGCGTCAACTCCCTGGCCTTGCTGGCAGACGCCGGCCACAACCTCAGCGATGTGGCTGGCCTGGTGCTGGCCTGGGGTGGCGCCCTGGCGGGCAAGGTGCGCCCGGACACCCGGCACACCTATGGGTTCAAACGCGCCTCGATCCTGGCAGCCTTTGTCAACGCCGTGCTGCTGCTGGTGGCCATGGGGTCATTGGGCTGGGAGGCGCTGGGGCGTTTGCAGTCGCCCGAGCCCACACAGGGTTGGACCATCATGGCCGTGGCCGGCGTGGGCATTGTCATCAACACCCTCACCGCACTGATGTTCATGCGTGGCCGCAAGGATGACCTGAACATCCGCGGCGCCTTCCTGCACATGGCGGGTGACGCACTGGTATCGCTGGCGGTGGTGGTCGGGGGCGGCCTTTACCTGTGGCAAGGCTGGCGCTGGATCGACCCGGTGATGAGCCTGGCCATTGCCGTCGTGATTGTGCTGGGCACCTGGGGCCTGTTCAAACAATCACTGCACCTGCTGTTTGACGGCGTGCCTGCCAGCGTGAACCTGGCCGAAGTGCGCCGGCTGCTGCAAAGCCTGCCCGGCGTGACCGAAGTGCATGACCTGCATGTCTGGGCCATGGGCACCAGCGACATTGCCCTCACCGCCCACCTGGTGCTGAGTGAGCAGTCAGGTGACACCCATGCCATCCTGCACGAAGCCGGTCACGAGCTGCATGAACACTTCGAGATCCACCACGTCACGCTGCAACTGGAGTCCGCCAGTTACGCCGGGCAATGCGCGTTGCGCCCGGGCATGGGCTGCCATTGAATCCGAGGCTAACCAAAAAGGTTATCCATATCCTCCTGAGAAAGCCTTTCCTCGCCGCTGGCCGCTTCGGTGATTTCTGGAGCCATTTCAGCCTTGGCTTCTTCCATCACTCGCTCAAGCTGGCTCGGGTCCACACTCATGATGCGCAGCTCTGATCGGCCACCGTCTTCAGGGAAGTGGACCGTCAGCTTTCTGGAGTAATTCCAGCGCCCCTGGACAACCCCCACCCGGCCCTCCAGCCGCTTTCTGTCCGGCGGGGTGAGCACCGACAAACGCTCTTCTTTAAAGCGGACTTTGTCGCCCTGTGAAAAAGTGGTTATGGAACTCTCGTAAGCCATCTGCTTTGTGAAATCATCTCTCTGATCAGTACCGCATCCCAGCCGGTGAATGATAAACGCAGCCTCTCACCGCCCTGGGGCATTTGAGTGGACTGCGCAGCAACTCAGCGCTTCAGCTGTGCGTTTTCCTGCTGCAGTTGCGCTACCAGCAGCTCGGCGGCATCCAGTTGCCGCTGCAACGCCTGGTTGGCCAGGGTCAGGCGTTCCACTTCTGCGGCCAGGTCGTCAGCCACCGCCGTGACCCGCTCGCGGGTGCTGTCGCGGGTTTGCATCAGCTTGGCGTTCAACACATCCAGCCAGGCCATGATCTCGACCCGCGTGCTGTCCTTGTGCAGCGGGTTTTGCAGCGTGGCTTTTTTCACATCCGCGCGGCGGCACAGCTCGGACTGCGTGACCCGGCCATGGTTGAACGGGTAGATGCCTTGGTGAGCCGCAATGTCCGCCTCGATGGCGGCCATGGCCGTGCGCAGGCGTTTCAGGGCGGCTTCGGTTCTGGCGTTGCCTTTTTCGGGGGTGGTGAGGGGTGTGGTGGTCATGGTGGCATCTTTCTTTCCATAGATTTTCCGCAGTCTTTTAGCTGCGCACAAAAACCAATAAGTCTGTGAA
>NZ_JAQTWM010000020.1:0-41838 GCF_028689305.1 Rhodoferax sp.
TTTCTGAGCTGCCTATGCGGCAGTGAACTATCCCCATCCGACAATAAGGTCTTGAATTTCAACAGCTTTCGACAAAAATTCGCAAAAACCCCTCTTCCCAGGGGTTTCAGCAAGCCGTTGATTTCAAAGACTTTTTCTTACAGCCTCAAAAAAGGGTCAAAACCAGGGCACCGTCGCCGTTGGGCTTAAACCATAGGCTCCAAACACGCCAGGGCTTGCGGCATCTTGCAGGGCTCCATGCCGGATGAACAGCTTGAATGACTGCACGGTGCTCAGGCTGCGCAGTTGCACGTAAGGCAAATCCAGGCGTTCGGCGGCGGTGTCGGGTACACGCGCCAAGGCCTCAGCGGCATCAATGCCGTGGCGGCGCATTTGACGGCGGCGCAGGCGATCCGGGTTGCTTTTGGCCTGCACACGGCTCACCACGCGATAGCGGGCAGTGGTCGGCACGGGCAACACAGCGCTGGCCTGCACATGGTCACGCATGCCTGCCAGCCATGGCGCGGCCATCATCGCGGCCAGCTCGGCTTGGCTACCGTGCAAACGCAAACAGTCGCCCAGCCACGGTGGTGTGTCTCGCATCGCCGGAAAGCTGATGCCGATGTGCTCGCTACGCTGGGCCACCAACGTCAGGTGCAGTTTGCTGAATAAGGCCCCCATCAAATGCGGCTGCGCAATTTCGGGGTCGGGCAGCAACTTCAGGTCAACATAGTGGTTCATGGCTTCAGTCCTTGCCAGATTCGCCAAACACGCCACCACGCACCAGGTTGGCCATCACAAAGTGCTGCTGCGCCACGTCGGGCACTTGGTCTTTCAACACCCAGGCATCCAGCAGAGAGTAAAAATCCATCTTGACCTTGGGCTGTCGGTAGGCCTTGCCCTGCGAGGTGACTGAGCCATAGGGCTCCACCGCAATCGGGATCGTTTGGCTCATGCCGTCATCTGCGGGGTACCAGGTGTCAATGGTACGGATGGCGTTGCCGATTTTTTGGGAGTGCATGGCGGCGATGCCGTTCACGGCGTAAAGCGTTTTGCTTTTACCTGCCTTGTCCTTGTCCAGAATCAGCTCTTGTGACGGAAACGCTTCTTGGCCTGCACCCACGCGCACAAAGGCCGTCACTTGCAGCAACACATACTTTGAACCGCTCAAGCCTTGTTCCAGTAAGGCCGCCAATTGCGTTAATTCCGCAGAGCTGGCATCAAAGTCGCGCAGCGAATGGGCCAGGGCATCAAACGTCCAGCGTTGCACGGCTTGTCCGTCTGCCAACTGGGCGACTTGCACTTCGATTTGCTCCGCGCCCAAACGGTTGCGCCACAGAAAACGGCCATTGGCCAGGTTGTGTGCATAACGCCGAGCCAGCTCACCAAAGCCCGGTGCTTTTGCGTAGGTCTGCACGGTAGCCAACAACTTGGCTTGGTAGTCGGCACTATTGCAGGCCGAAGGTGTGCCGGTGCCACCCAGCACGCGCAAGGTGAAGCTGACTTTGAGCGTGTCAGCATCGGCTGGCAGCATGCTCACATCCACGGTTTGCAGGTTGGGGTTTTCAATGGCGGCATCAAGCTTGGCCGGGTCTTGGTCTTTGGTTTTGAGACGGTTGGAAATGGTGCCGCGTACCGACTTGGCCCGCACCTCAACGGCAGGCCAGGTTTGGCTGGTGCTGCGTTGCGCCCAGGTGCCTGCGGCAAAGAGGGCATCAGACGGGTCGATCTTGCGTTCAAACGCGAGCACGGAGGCAGTTTTGAGTGTGTTGGTAGTAGCCATGGTTTAACTCCTTGAAATCAATCGGTAAAAGAAACGGGGGTGTATGAATCGGTTGCGGGTGCTTGAAATGCATTGACGCAGCGGTACAGACCGCTGGCGGGTGCGTAGTCGGGCCGCCAGGTGAGTTGGGTCATGTCCGCCAGACGGTGCGGGCTGACCCACTGGCCGATGGAATACACACTCTCAACAAAACGGAACGGCACACCGGTGTCGCGTGCGCCTGCCACTGCACCAGGGGGGTACAAGTCTGACAAGGCGGCATAGCCCACCGGTATGGGCACCAGCCAACCGTTGCGGCTGTCGGTGGCCCACTCCACCACTTCGGCGGGTTCACCCAGGTTGGCATCTGGCACGGCTTTGCGGCTGGCGCGGTGGTTGATGCGTGACAGGTCTAGCCATGCGTCCAGCAACGTGGGCGGGGCGGCCTCAACGGGTGCGCTGGCACGCAGCTCTTCCAGGCGGTTTTGCAACACGTCGTCACGCGACACCAAGGCAAAGCCCGGCAGCCACTGGCGGCTGAGTCGTTTGAATTGCTTGGCTTGTGCCTCCACATCTCCACCCAACAGCGTCAATTTGGCGCGTGGTGGCCGCCGCAATGCACCATGCAAAGGTGGCATCACACTGCCGCCAGCAATACGCATGGCGGCAACACATTGACCAGCATCGGCGGCGCACTGGGCACGTTTGGCATCGTCAAGCAAGGCAGCACTCAGCGTCACTTCAAACACCAGGGTGATGTCCAGATGAACCCGACCTTCTTCCACAATCGCCGCCGTTGAGCCGTCTTGCAACACGGGGTTGCGCGTCAGGCAAAAGCTGCGTGTGTAGCCGCCTTGGGTCACCTGTGCTTCAAAGCCATGGCATACCACGCCCACACTGTGAAAGCGGATGCCTGCGTCTGGCCCCATGCGTCGGGCCAGTGCGGTCATCAGCCCGGTGAAGGCGGTGATGGCCGGAAACCCCCAGGTCAACGGGCTGGATATGGCATTGGCGTTTTGCACCCGCAGGCGCGGCAGCACCAGCACGGCGTGTTGCGTATGTTCATTCGGCATGAGTGCCCTCCCGTTCTTGCGCCTTGATTTCTTCCATCATGGCATTGCGCCAAGCCAAAAACTCAGGGTCACCCATGGGTAGCGGAGGACGCAACTGCGCATTGAGCCAGTTGGCAAAAGCCGCGCAGATGCGCTCAGGAATATCGGTGGGGGGCGCACGATCCAACTCGGTATCGGTCGCTTTCACGCCATCGTCATCCAGCCAGCGGCACTCGGATTCAGTCAATTTGCACTGAGGTGTTTGGCTCCAGCCGGGCTCCAGGCTGCGCAGCTCGGATGTGAACTGCAAGAACTCGTCAATCAGCAGATTGACCCAGGCTGCACGCTTGCTGCGGGTTGCCACATTTCGCGTGGGGTCGGTCTTCAAAAAGGCCAACAGGTCTTTGACGGCTTGGCGCACTTCGGGGCGACGGCTATAGCGGTGGAACATTGAATCGGTGTTAAGCAGCGGCTTCAAGTCCGTCGAGCGCCACACCGGTGGCAATGAGGCCAGCAAGCAGTTGTTGCCCCGGCGCTCACTGTTAAGCTGGCTGATGTTTTGCGGCTTGGTGCCACCCAGTTGCTGAACGGCCATGTGCGGGTATTCATGCACCGGGCGCTCGCTGAAGGTGTTGGCTTTGCGGGCATCACGGGCAGCTTTGGCGGCCTCACTGAAACGGTCATCTTGCAGCGTCTCATAAACCCGGTGCGCCAAAGAGCTGGCGTACAGGGGCGAGAGCAGGTGGTAACTGTCGTCTGCCTGCACATCGTCACCGGTTTGCCAGTAGAGCTGTTTGGCCAGGGTGTGCGAGGTGACTCGGCCACGCGGCTCGGTGAGCGTGGCAAAGGCCTGCAGCCAGACTTGCGCCTGCGCGGGGTCATCGCTCAAGGCCGCGGCCAGATCGGCATCCCCCGCCACAGAAAGCGCCAAGAGGCTGTGGCCTTCGTGCATCTGCTTGAGGAATTTGTACACATCCAGGGCCGCAGCATTGCCGACCACATCGCCGGCAAAGGCATCACCAAGACAGTGGCTTCCCACCAGCTCAATGCCAGCCAGTGTGCTGGGTGGGCTGTAGAGGTTGGTGCCTTTGGCATCCGGGTGCACAGGTTTCAGAGAGTGCGTCACCGCCTGAATTTGCGCGGCACGTCGGGCGGCATCTTCCAGCCAGGTTGCGGGGTCGAATTGCTGGCGCAATTTCTCTCTTTGTAGATTGGCGGCATTGGAATCATTGGCATCTTCTTTGACGGCTTCAAGTTTGTCCTTGTAGCGCGCAGCCAGAAAATCGGTGATCACCGCCCGCAACGCGGTTACCCGCAGCGGTTTGTTATTTCCCATTGAGACTCCCTTCGTTGATTCAAAACATAGCCTGAATTCAGGTTAGACCAATCCTATACCAGTTAACTATGATTTGTTGAAATATTTATTGTTCAAAGTACACTTCTCGTACTGCCGAAAAGGCAGTTCAGAAAAGTTACCTACGGTTTGTACTAACCATCAACTGCCGCACAGGCAGCAAGGCCGACCTTGTGTCGGCCTCGCCTTTTCAGGTGTTGTCTTTCGTAAACCCCAGCGCCGGGTGAAAGCGCCAGCCGTTGGTGCTTTCGGGCAAGCTCAAAGTGCCAAAGCGTTGGGCACATCGATCCAAGGGGATGTCCATGGTGGTAGCCAAATCGGTCAACGCCTCCATGTAGTCGCTCACCCCCCAGGCTGTGATGTGTTCGCCTTGCACCTTGGCATCTGGAATGCGCTTGTTGTTTGACTTTTCAGCTTCGATGTAAGTCTTGCCCCCACGCCGTCCCTGTTTGTCGTCTATCACCAAGACGAGCGTGTAGTCATCACCGTCTTCATTGGGGCGCAGTTCCAAATCCACACGTTGCAGCGGGTCGTCTCGGAAAGGTTGCTGCTGTGGCAACACGGCGGTCAGCAGCGCATCTGCCGGGGCCAGTTGCCACCAACTGGCTGCGTTCAGCATAGAGGAACTGGGAGGCAGGGGCAGCATCGCCGCCTGCATACGTGCATGTTCCAAGTCCACCAGTCGGCTGCGGGGCTGCAACTTTTCTCGCGCCACGATGCGGGGCCGCGCATCCATCACGGCGACTTCATCAGGGATCATCAATTGGCCCAAGCTGTGGGGCTGCAAAGGAAACTGTTCTGTTTCAAAGCCGGGTTTGCAAAAAGCGGGCTTACCAGGGTGAGCGAAGTGGCGCAGATTGGTGTCAAACACGCGAATATTGGGGGTGCTGCATTCACCCTCACGGTGTCGGCGCACCCGGCCCGCAAGCTGGATCAATGAGCGCATGGAGGATGGCTCGACCACGGCCCAGTCGTAATCGTGGTCGCGGCCGACCTCAGTGACCGGCGACCCCAGCACGATGAACAGGTGGTCTGGCTCGGGGTTCTCGTCCAAGCGCTGGCGAATATCCGGCAGGGCAAACACGGCATCGGGCTGGCGGCGATTCAGGGTTTGATCCAACTGGTGCTCAATGGCGGATCGGATCAACAGCGGAAATTGGGAATGATAGGTACACAGGTGTACGCGCACACCTTCGGGCCAGGGCAGGCGGTAAAGCTCCAGCGCCACGTCCACCAGTGGCCCGATATTGGCCATGCGGATCAGACCAAAGCTGACACGCTTGCTACTTTGAGGATCAGGCTGGTGGTGCTTGTTGTGTAAACCAACGGCATGGCGCATGGCTTCTTTTGCAAAGCCCATGATTAGCAGAGGGTAAGCTTTTTGCCCCAGATTCAAAGTCACCAACTCAGCCCGGCGGCGCACTTCGGCTTTGCCCAGTCGCAATGCCCGTCGTTTGGCGAAGTTGCCGTGTTCGTTGACAAAACTCGCGCCATCCACACAGTTGGCCTGTTGCACGTCAAACTCATCGACCCAGGCGCAACAAATTTCCGTGGCCTGGGCCATTGCGCTGGGGCGTTCGCCACGATTGCGCTGGTAGTGCTGGCGACCGTTGCGGTAGGCTTCAAACAGGCCTTGCACCAGGGCCGGTGGCAAGGTGGCGGATGACAGCAGTACCCGTGCACCCAGCAGGCCAGCCCAATGCACTAGGCGGGTCAGCGCTGGCAGGTCGGCAATGTCGAAGTCATCAGGCTCGTCCAGCACCAGATCGCCGCTCATCAAGCGCAGCATGGGGGCAATCTGGCGGCCACCGCGTTGGCTTTCTGTGGCAGGGGTCAGGTGGTCGATGGTGCACACCAGCAGGGGTGCCGCCAGCAGGGCGCGGGCGGCGGGGTCGTGCATGATGCGCTGTAGCAAGGGGTGCTCATCGGTGTTGCCGTCAAACACCACATGGCTGCCTTCTTCCAGCAGTGCTTGGCTTGAAGCTGAGCCGGATTTTTCAGCCTCTCGCTCATAGTGTTCAAACAGTGCCCGGCTGGCGCTGCCGCCCACACGGATGGCCAGCTCAGCATCGCCCAGCCCCAACAGCTCACCAAACGCCCGACCGGTTTGCAGGGTAAGGGTGCGCAGGCCCATGGCAAAGGCGCAGCGCATGCCTTGCTCGGGGTCTGCCAGCGCATACATGATGCGGGCATTCGCCAAAGTTTTGCCGCACCCGGTAGAGGCCATGTTGACGATAAAAGCCCCCTGGCGTTGGCTGCGGTCGCGCATGGCCTGCGCCACCTCGAATGCTTTGTCTTGCCAGCGGTAGCGGGCCTCTTGGGCACGCTTTTTCAACGCCCTGTGGCGAGCCAGCCGGGGCAGGTTCAACTCAAAGCGCGGCAAGGCGTGGCTGACCTCACTGCTGTGCTGGGCCACGCCCAGCAGGTGTTCGTCCAGCGTCTGGTTGAGCTGGCCTGCTGGCCCTTGGGTATTCGCGTAAAGCGGGTAGTTTTTCTGACCGGTGACCCGGCCTGCTGCGGGCTTGCCTTTGTCGTCCACGGCCAGGGATGAATAGTGGTGGTCTGCCAGCATCAGGCACAGTCGGGACACATGCATCACATACGGGTTGTTCAGCCACTGGCCTTTATCGGGCGACTGGCACAAGGCCAGCAGTCGCCCAGCCAAACGGGCTGCCCGCTTGCGCCACAAGTCGGTGGTTACGGGCAAGCCGTGTGGAAAGTGCCAGTACAAGGCAAGCTGCTTGTCATCACCCCCACGATTCAATTCGTTCCAACCGGCATCCATCAGGTGGAGAACATCTTTGAGCGCGTGGGCTGAGACCCAACCAACCTTTTTGCCCAGATAGGTGTTGCTTCCGGGTTCGGCATCTTTCTCGGGGGCCACGGGCAAGCGGTGATGGGTGACCACCAACCAGGCGATGGATTGCGCCAAAGGTGCCCGCGCCAGATGGGCAAAGGGCGGTTGCACGGATTGATCCAGACCATCACGCTGCAGGCGACCCAACCAGGTGGCATCGTCCGCAGCAGACGGGTTGGCGAGGCGGGCCAGCCAGGTGGCATCGTCATCGTCTCCCACAAAGGCTTCAAACAGGCGCAGCGAAACCCATTCATGGCGGTACTGGTTGCGCTCTTGTAATTGCCCAAGCAAGCGCATTTGAAAAGCCTGGCTGGCTTTGCCCAAGTCATGCAACAAGGCGGCCAAGGCGCTGAGCAGGTGAATGTCTTGCCCGGTATGCCAATCGTTTTCATCCCCCCGCCGCAAGATATTGCGCCGTGTCATGTTGGTGGGCACCGCGCCCTGGCTGTTGAACTGGCTGGCATCTCCCACGATCCACAGCAGTTCGCTGTGGTCTTGCCCGCGAATCCAGTGGCAGGCCACGGCAGTGTTTTTGCGGGCGGTTTTTTTCAGCAACTGGCGCAGTGTGTCGAGCCCAGCTTGGGTGATGGGCGTTTGCCAGGTGCGCTCACCGCGTCGTTCGGCGAATTGGTCAAGGATGCGGCGGGTTTCAGTCAGTGCCCGCTTGTTGCACTGGGAGATCAGCAGAATGTTCATGCGTCCGCGGCTGGCTGGGTTTGGGCCAGTCGGCCAATCTTGAGCGCCACGACCTTGAGGGTGTCGATCATGAAGTCCAGCGCCTCGCTGCTGGTCAGCTTGTCAATACAGGCCTGGCGGAACTCCTGCTCGGTGTCACCCCGCATGGCAGAGATAAAGGCCTGGGGCAGGATGGCGGCATCTTTGACCAGATCGGCCACATCAAACACCAAGCCACCGCGCCGGGTTTTGCCGTGCAACACAGCCAGCCCGTGGGGCAGACCCAGTACCCAAGTGGCCGTCGCAGCAAGCCCGTAGGCGAGATAGTTGCCGTGGTCAAGAAACTGGTTGGCCGCGTCGATGCTGTCGCCCCGCTGGCTGCGCACGAACTCCCCGTATTGCGTGGCTTGGGTCGCCAGCCGGTAGAGCTGTTTGGTCAGGCGGCCTTCTTCGGTCAACAGCTCGGTTTGGCTCGACGCATTGGCAACACCTTGGCTGGACTGCTTCAGCAGCGCGTCCAGTTGGGTCATATCGACGGTGCAAGGGCTGTCGCGCAACTGGCTCAAGCTGTGCCATTGCTGGCGCACACGTTGTAGCCGAATTTGCTGGAATTCTTTGGCCGCAGCAAGGCGCAAGCCGTCGTCAAACCAGAATCGCACCCAGTGCTGCAAGTATTCGGTGGGGCGGTATTCACTTTGGGGGGAAAACCAGGCCACCTCTATGTCGATCTCGTTCGCGCTGAACAAGGGCGTGCCGCCACCGCCGCAAAACCCGACCAGCACGCCTGCTTTGGCCAGCTCACGCATGGCCGCCTGGGTGACCGACGTGCCCGTGCCCAGCAGAACGGTGGTGGTGTTGGCGATGGGAATGTTCCAGTAAAGAGAGTGTTTGCCCTCGTCGGTGACGTATTCAACGCGCCCCCCATTCACCAGCACCCGGCAGTGCTCCAGATAGTAAATGTTGGCACGTTGGGAGTGCAGGATGGACTTCAGATTTGAAGCGTCAACAGTTACCATGCTTGTCTCGTCCCTGAAATGCGCTGGACAGATTATGGATGTGGATGCCGCGTCACAGCTTGAAACGTTGCCGTGCAGGGTCTTGGCAACAAAAAAGATTGAGCGGCTCAATCAATCCCCTTGCGCCGCAATCATCTCCGCGTCGTCATACAACGCGCCCAACACCTCTTCATCCTGTTCGTCAACGGTTTCGGCCAGTTTGCCGCGCGCATCACACAGCGCAGTCAGGGTGAGTACCTCGCCCTCGCCTTGCAGCAAATGCGCAGCACGGGGAGCCTCTCAGCGGGCGGTTTTCTTGGAGGGCAGGCTGGCCAACTCACTCAGATCGAGAACCCGCTCCCAGGCCGATAGCTACATCAAGGCCAGGCAGCCGCTCAGGTGCAATTGGTCACATTCGGGGCTGCAAGACAGGCGCGGATCTTGTCAAACACATCAACCATCGTGTCACGAACCAGGAGCACCGTCGCGGCAACACCCAGGGCAATCAGGGCCGCAATCATGGCATATTCGACGATGGTCACGCCTTCTTCATCACGTAGGAAGCGGCGGGTTGCAGACAGCAATGTGTCCATGATGACCTCCAGGACGGTTACAACAGCTGATGGCTGACCTGACGGCAGCATCGGCCACACGTCGGCCTCTTGCGCCACTGACGTGGATGCAGTATCTACCTTTCGGGTGGCCGATCATTTGACAAAAGTTGAAAAAAATCAACCTTTTGTCAACCTACCAGCGATCAATCCCCCTGCGGCGCAATCATCTCCGCGTAGTCATACAGCGCGCCCAATATGGCCTCACCGCGCTCGTCAGCGGTTTCGGCCAGTTGGTCGAGTTCATCAAACAGCGCGGTCAGGGTGAGTGCCCCGCCCTCACCTTGCAGCAAACGCGCCGCGCGGTGGGCTTCCCACCGCGCTACTTCCTCGGGGGTCAGGCTGTGTGGGAAATTACGCGCCCGGTAGCGCCACAGCAGTTCGCTCAGCCGGCCATCTTCAAATGCTGGGCGAGCTTTGGCCAGTTGCTCGGGTGAACTCTGGCGCAAATCGTTAAGCCTGCGCCGGTCGGCATTGCCGACAAAGCCGCCATACAGGTCTTCGTCCACATCCACCGGCCCGGCCGCCTCCCGTGCAAACACCTTGGCCCAGATGGCACTCATGTCGGGCAGGTCACGCGCCAAGGCTGCATGCTGCAATTGCGCGGCCACATCCACGCCCCAACGTTCGGCCATGGCCGGGCTGAGCACCTTCAGGTTGCTCATCACCATCGGTGACTTGTTCAGGTGGACCGATTTGACCGGCAAGCGGCTCAAGCCCTCGGGTAGGTCGGCGCTTTTGCTGAACAGGCGCAGGCGGATTTGCTCGGCATTGAGGCTGGCCAGTTCACTCGGGTCAAACGCCAGGTCCCAGGCCAGCAGTTCGTTTTTGTTGGCCGGGTGCATGGCCAGCGGCCACATCAGCGCCAGGCAACCCCGTTCGGGCGCAAACATGCCGGAGATGTGCACAAACGGTCTGGCGTGATTCTGAGTGGACGGCAAACCCAGCTCGGCCAGCACCCGGTCTTTTTTGTGCAGGCCAAAACAAAAATCAAACAGCTTGGGCTGCGCGGTTTTGATCAACCGCGCCAGGGCGATGGTGGCATGCACGTCGCTCAAGGCATCGTGCGCGGACTCGTGCACCAGGCCGTTGGCGGCGGTCAGGTCGGTGAGTTTGAAGCTGGGTTTGCCTTCGGCATTCACCGGCCACTGGATACCCTCCGGGCGCAAGGCGTAGGCGGTGCGCACCACGTCGAGCAGGTCCCAGCGGCCACAGTCGTTTTGCCACTCACGGGCGTAGGGGTCGATCAGGCTGCGCCAGAACATGAAGCGGGTGATTTCGTCGTCAAACCGGATGGTGTTGTAGCCCACCCCCACGGTGCCGGGCCAGGCCAGGGCTTGCTCGATCTGGCCGGCAAACTGGTGCTCTGGCAGGCCTTTTCCCAAACATTCCTGCGGCGTGATGCCGGTGATCAGACAGGACTGCGGCTCTGGCAAAAAGTCATTGGCAGGCCGGCAGTACAGCATGATCGGCTCACCAAGCTGGTTCAAGTCTGCGTCGGTACGGATGGCAGCAAACTGGGCCGGGCGGGCACGCCGGGTCTGGAGGCCAAAGGTTTCGTAGTCGTGCCAGAGAAAGGTGTGCGTCATACCAACCATGATCAATTTCTGCTACCAAATATATAGCTACAAAAACAGGTTTTACCTGGGCTAGAGCCTGTTTTTTTACTTGCGGCGTGCCGATTTCACACCGGGCAGTTCGGCCACCAGGCCCAGCACTTTGTGCAGGCGGCCGGAGTCGGCCACCTCCACCGTGAAGGTCATCCAGGCCGTGCCTTTGATGGACTGGGTCTGTACCCCGGTCACGTTCATTTTTTCCTTGGTGAACACCTCGGAAATGTCACGCAGCAAGCCGGTGCGGTCTTGCGCCTGCACCGCCACGTCCACCGGGTAAACCGCGCCCGAGGCCGCATGGGCCACGCCCCACTCCACCTCGATCAGGCGTTCACCATTCTTGGCTACCATCTCACGCAGGTTCGGGCAATCGGCGCGGTGCACGCTGACGCCTTTGCCACGGGTGACAAAGCCGCAGATGGCGTCCGGCGGCGCCGGTTTGCAGCATTTGGCCATCTGTGTCATCAGCGAATCCACGCCCACCACCAGCAGGCCACCTTTGACCGGATTCTGATCTGCCCGGGGTTTGCGCAGCAGCGGGGCATTGGCATCAAACTGCGGGGTCTCCGGCGGGCGCAACAGCAGTTCGATGTTGCGCAGCGAAAACAGGTCCTTGCCCACGTCTTCAAACAGGGCATTGGCATTGGCAAAACCCAGTTGCACAGCCAGATCATCGAGCTTAACGGCGGTTTTGCCCTCGCGCTGCAGCAGTTTTTCAACCGCCTCGCGGCCCTTGGCCACGGTGGCATCCACAGCCAGTGCATTGAACCAGGCCCGCACCTTGGCCTTGGCCCGGTGGCTGGCCAGGTAACCCAGGTCGGCATTGAGCCAGTCACGGGATGGCCCGCCTTCCTTGACAGTGGTGACTTCGACCGTCTGGCCGTTTTTCAGTGGTGTGTTGAGCGGCACCATCACCCCGTCCACCCGTGCGCCGCGGCAGCGGTGCCCCAGGCTGGTGTGCACACTGTAGGCAAAATCCACCGCGGTGGCGCCCTGCGGCAGTTCGACGATGGAGGCGTCAGGCGTCAGGACATAAATGCGGTCATCGAGCAGGTTTTGCGTCTGCGTGCCCGACAGGTCGCGCTCCCACGCCAGCAGCTGGCGCAAGACGGCAATCTTGGCGTCATAGGCGCCAGTGGCGGACACCCCGGCATAACCCTTGGTGCCAGCCTCCTTATAGGCCCAGTGCGCCGCCACGCCGTTTTCCGCGTGGTCGTGCATGGCCTGGGTGCGGATCTGGATTTCGGTTGGCTGACCGGCGGCGTCGCGCACCACGGTGTGCAGGGACTGGTAGCCGTTGACCTTGGGCTTGGCGATGTAGTCGTCAAACTCTTCGGTGATCGGCGTGAAATGGTTGTGCACCCAACCCAAGGCGCTGTAACACTCGGGCACGCTGTCGACAATGATGCGCAGGGCCCGCACGTCATACACCTGGTCAAACCCCAGCGACTTGCCGCGCATTTTTTTGACAATGCTGTAGATGTGTTTGGGCCGGCCCGACACCCGGGCGTTCATGCCGTTGGCGTTGAGGTCGTGCTCCAGCTGGCTGCGCATGCGTTCGACATGGGCCTCGCGTTCGACCCGTTTTTCATCGAGCAGACGCGCCACCTGACGGTAGGTGTCGGGTTCCAGGAAACGAAACGCCAGGTCTTCCATCTCCCACTTGAATTCCCAGATGCCCAGCCTGTTGGCCAGGGGCGCGAACACCTGCAGGCTCTCGGCGGCAATGCCAGCCGGCATGGGCAGCTTGCTGGCGGCAAAAAAACGCAGCGTCTGCAGGCGTGAGGCCAGCCGCAGCATCACCACCCGCAGGTCGCGCGAGAACGCCAGCAGCATCTTGCGCACGTTTTCGGTCTGGATGGCAGCCGCATGTTGTGCCGCCGGGGTGTCCGGCGTGCCTGGCGGTTTGGCCAGATGCGCCTGGCGTGCCTGGCGCTGCACCCGCACCAGCTTGGTGGTTTCCATGGCCAGCGCGGCAAAACTGTCACCAAAGGCCTTGCTGATGACCTCCTGCGGCTTGGCCAAGTGGTCCCAGGCCCAGACCAGGTAGGTGGCCGCCTGCATGGCTTCGGAACCCCCAATGCCCCTCAGGATGGCCGCCACGGCATCAGCGTGGGCCAGGATGTTTTCACCGGTGTCGAGTGTTTCACAGGCCAGCAAGGGTTCGGCAAAGGCGCGTGCGCGCGCCAGCGACTGGGCCTGCTCGGGCAGGCTGTGAGCGGTGGCGGCCACCACCGGCAACACTGGCTGGTCGGCGCTGCTGGCTGAGGTCTGGGTGGTGTAGAGGCTCTTCATGCCAGCAAAAAGGACAACACCGCCTGCACCTGATCCGGCGCCACAAAGGTCGGTGCATGACCCACGCCGGCAAACTCCACCAGCCGGGCCCGGGGGCCGCGCCGGGTCATGGCCTGGGCGGTGGCCGGTGACAACAAGTCCGAGTCGGCGCCACGCACCAGCAAGGTGTCGGCTTGGATCTGGTCATACGCCTGCCACAACAGCGCCTCGCCCTGGGCAGCGGTTTCGGCGCTGACGGCCTTGAACGGTTCGGCCAGGGCCGGGTCGTAGTGCAGGGTGAAACGCCCGCTGCCATCTCCCAGCGCTTTGAGCTGGGGCCGTGACAAGGCCAGCCACTGCGCCGGTGTGTGCGGGCCAAAGCTGCTGGAGACAGCCCACATGGCGTCAGCCGCCTGCTGTTCGGACGCAAACACACCCAGCTGCCCCAGGTACTGGCCAATGCGTTGCAGCGCCTGCCATTCGATGGTCGGCCCGACATCATTGAGCACCAGGCGGCGCACCCGGGCATAAGCCGGCAGCTCGGCCTGTCCGGCCACCACCATGCCAATGAGCCCGCCCATGCTGGTGCCCAGCCAGTCGAGAGTGGCGGGCTGCAGCTGGGCCAGCAAAACCAGCAGGTCGGCAGCGTAAAACGGGATTTGATAACCCTGCGGGTCTTTGAGCCAGTCGCTCTGGCCACGGCCCACCACATCCGGGCAGATCACCCGGATCTGGTCACCCGCACGCGCACACAAGGCCTGCGCCAGGGTGTCAAAGTCGCGCCCCTGGCGGGTCAGGCCGTGGACACACAGCACCACATGCGCACTGGCCGGGTTGCCCCACTGCCAATAGGCCATGCGGTGGCCGCCGTTGGCGTCCGGGCAGTGGATAAATTCAAGTGTGGGGGCGAACATGGTGAACAGGACTCGAGATAATGACGGGGTTGGCGCAGACGCGGTTGAGGGTCAGCAAGTTGGCCCGGCGGGACCCGCCACAACCGCAGCAACAACGATGAGCAATAACATGGCAACATCCTAATTCAAACTTGCGGGCATCCTCTGGCAGGGGCGCGCAATCAACCCTTTTTTTGGAGAAAACGCATGCTCAAAGGTAAAACAGCGCTGGTCACCGGCTCCACCAGCGGCATTGGTCTGGGAATCGCCAAGGCCCTAGCGGCCCAGGGCGCCAATATTGTCCTGAATGGATTTGGCGATGTGGACGGCCCCAAGGCCGAAGTGGCCGCACTCGGGGTCCAGGTGGCCTACCACGGGGCCGACATGAGCAAACCGGCCGAGATTGAAGCCATGATGCGCTACGCCGCCGAGCAGTTTGGCCGGGTTGACATTCTGGTCAACAACGCCGGCATCCAGCATGTGGCGCGGATCGAGAACTTCCCGCCCGAGCGCTGGGACGCCATCATCGCCATCAACCTGAGCAGTGCCTTCCATGCCACCCGGCTGGCGCTGCCGGCCATGCAGGCGGCCGGCTGGGGCCGCATCATCAACGTGGCCTCCGTCCATGGCCTGGTGGCATCGGCTGAAAAAGCCGCCTACGTCGCTGCCAAACACGGCGTGGTCGGGCTGACCAAGGTCACCGCGCTGGAAAACGCCACCAGCGGCATCACCTGCAACGCCATCTGCCCGGGCTGGGTGTTGACACCGCTGGTGCAAAAACAGGTGGACGCCCGGGCTGCGGCGCTGGGCGTTTCCAACGACGAGGCCAAAAACCGGCTGCTGGGCGAAAAAGAGCCCTCGCTGCAGTTCACCACCCCCGAAGAGCTGGGCGCGCTGGCGGTGTTCTTCTGCTCACCGGCGGCCAACAACGTGCGCGGTGTCGCCTGGAACATGGACGGCGGCTGGGTGGCGCAATAAACACCCATCCTGAAGTGCTACATTAAATATAGCACTGCAGGCTTATTTCTTCCGGGCTGGAGCCCCAAAACACTAAGAAGATTGCTTGAACGCCATGACCGCCTGATTCCGCAGGGTGCGCAGCAGAGCGAGTTCTTTATCGTCCAGCACCAGATCCCCCTGCTGCGTCATGTCGGCATAAATCAGGCCAAACGGCTTGCCCTTGAGCAGCAGCGGCAGGATCAGGAACGTTGGCGCGTGATAACTCTGGTGATACCAGGCTGGCAGGCGCTCGACGATGCGCGGGTCGCTGGCGTCACTGATCAGGGTATCGGCGCCCTTGCTGCAAACGGCGGCAAACAGGTCGGGCCGGTCACTGACATTCATTGGCACGTTGAAGATTTTCACCACACGCTCGACCCCTTCGCCCAGGCCAAAACGCCCGGTCAGGGTGTCAGTTTTGGGGTCGCGCAGGCAAAACACCACCCGCTGAAAGTCCAGCGCCCGGAACATGGCTTCCAGAATCATGCGCAGCACGTCGCTGAGCTTGAAGTCCTCCACCATCACATTGGTGATGTCCTGAATACCTGCCGCCAGCGTTTGGGCCACCTGGTCCTTCTTTTGTTGCCGGGCAGCCGCCTGCGGGCTTGACAACACCTGGGTGGCCTGCAATTCGGTGGCCGTCAGCGCATTGGCCTCCTGCGCGGCCGACGCAGCCTGCTGCTCGGGGGTGGCGCCCGGGTCATTGAGCAACTGCGCGGCCAGCGAACCCGGCCTTACGGTGATTTCCATGGCCTCAGCCAGTTCGATCAGCTTCTTGCGCGCCACGACCGTGGTGGCCTGCACTCGCTCAGGGGACAAACCAAAGGTTTTGCCATAACGTCTGGCTGCTTGTGCCAGCCGGTGGTCCACCTCCTCGGCATCGGCGTGCAGCATGGCGTCAGCCATGTCATTGGCAGCGCGGGCACTCCAGCGCAGACGGTTCAGGGGTTCTTTTTGCGCCAGACTGGGCGGCTCCCCACTGGGCCTGACCATGCAACGCTGGATGCTCTCGGGCAGCCCCCAGGCCTTGGCGATGCCAAGCCCGAGCGCTTCAAAAGTCAGACCCAGCACGCGGGTTGACGCCCTCACTTCACTCATCGGATCATGCGGCGCATGGACCAGGTTGCGGATGCTGGCGGCCTCTTCCGGAAAATAAAACTGCGCCAGCATGCGCCCCAGGTTCTGGAACAGGGCCCCGATAAAGGCTTCTTCACCTTCGGCGGTGGTGCTGCCCAGTTCCGCCGCGATGGTGCCAGCCATCAGGGCGCGCAAAAATTCCTCCTTGAGCAGGTGGGCGTTGGCCTTGTCCTGCATGTGCTCCAGCAGCACCAGGCTCAACGCCATGTTGCGGATGCCATTGAACCCCACCAGGCTGACCGCCCGCGACACGGTGCCGATGCTGCTGCCGCGGGCATAGTGGGCACTGTTGACCAGGCGCAGCAACTTGTTGGTCAGGGCCACGTCCTTGAGGATCTCGTTGGTGACGCTGCTGATGCTTTCCTTTTCCGAGGTGGCCATGCTCTGGATGCGCCCCACCGACTCGGACAGCGCCGGAAAATCACTCTTGCTGCGCATGCGCCGCAACAGGAATTCCAGCGTGCTGTTGTGTTGGCCATCACTGTCGCCGCCCTGAAGTGCAAGGGCGTCCTGCTGCTTGCCGGACCATTCCAGCAAGGCCTCCAGAAAGGCCTGGGCGCTGGGGTAACGCAGTCGGGTGTCAAACGCCGTGGCACGCAGCACGATGGCCGACAGCCCCTCATCAAGGGTGGCCATCAGTTCAGCCGGCAGTTGCAAGGGCTCACGGGCGATCTGGTCAAGCAGCCGCTCCAGATCCGCGCTGCGGCGAATCGGCTTGCCCCACAACAGCTCAGCCAGCATCAGGCCAGCGCTGTAAATGTCCATCAGTGGACTCACCGGTTCACCACGTACTGCCTCAGGCGCCATGTAGGCCGGCGTGCCGGAGGCCCGCGCGATCCCCCCCAGCACGGACGTATGGCTGATGCGGCTGGCAATGCCAAAGTCCATCACCCGCGCCCGGCCACGGCTGTCGATCAGCACATTGGAGGGTTTGAGATCACGATGCACCACATCACCCGCATGCGCTGCCACCAAGGCCCCCAGCACGTCCTGCATGATGGCCACCGCCTTGACCGCTGGCAAGGCGCCCTGTGTTGCCAAGTGCTGGGCCAGTGTCTGGCCGGGCACGTACTCGAACACCAGGTAGGGCTGCTGGTCCTGCACATCGGCCTCAAATACCGGCACGATGTTGGCATGGGTCAGCCGGCTGACGCTGCGCGCCTCCTGCAGCCACTGGTTCACGGCGCCCTGCTCGGACGATGCCACCGGTTTCATCAGCTTGATGGCGACTTCCCGGTCCAGCCGCGGGTCATAGGCCAGCCAGACTTGCGCCTGGGCACCCTGCCCCAGCAGCTGTTTTCTTTCAAAACGACCAATTTTTACCGTCATTTAAGCTGCACCGATCCAGACACCACCACACTCACCGGGGTCAGACCCGCCTCCACCGGCACCGGAGCGGGCGCTTCGGCCAACATGGCGCGCTCGGCAAACATCTGCGGCCGGTACACCGGTGCCGCGTCATCAAAACTCACTGTCACCTCACCCAGCGTGTAGCTGCTGAAGTCAAAACTGCGGGCGATCTCGCTGGCGCGCTGACGGTACAGTGCAATCGCCTGGCTCTGGGCCTGCGCCTGGGCGGCCTGGCGCTGGGCTTGTGTCAGCCCAAAACTGACACTGGCCACGGTCAGCGTCTGCAGTTTGCCGGCGGTGTCACTGATGCGGGCAAAGTCTGTTCCCTCCAGCAGCAGCTCGGCCGAGCCCTGCCAGCCCGAGAGCTTGCCATCGCGGCCGTACCGCGGTGACAGGCCAAAGCGGCCGGTGCGCACCTCCATCAGCCCCGGACTGGCGGCGCGTTTGGCCAGTGCCAATGCAGCATCCAGCGCCGTCTTGAGCTGGCTTTGCACCAGCTGCGGGTCAGCCCCTTCACGCGCCGTGGTGAGCGACATGCTGAGCAGGTCCTGCGCCACCTGCACACGGGCACTGGCCGACAAACTCACCCGCTGGGCCGGCAAAGGTGCCGCATTTGTTTGGCAAAAAACGGCTCCAGCCCAGGTGGATACTGCGATGAATGCTATTAATTTCATATCTAATTTCATGACAACTCCTTCTTGCTTGATGATCAACCCGATCCGCCATGCCACCGAAAAATTTGTAACAGCATGTCAAATCAGCGTTTACCCGCCTGAAAAACCGGCACAACCCACGCAAAATCGCGCTTGTTACAAATTGGATGGGACATAGTATGGCTGCAAATTCCGAACGTGTTGACAAAATTCTGGTGGTGGATGACGACGCACGCATTCGCGATTTGCTGCGCCGCTATTTGACCCAGGAGGGTTTTGATGTGTTGCTGGCCGAGGACGGCAAGTCCCTCACCCGGGTGCTGCTGCGTGAGCCGGTGGACCTGATCGTGCTGGACCTGATGATGCCTGGCGAGGACGGTCTGTCGATCTGCCGCCGCCTGCGTGGCGCCAATGACCGCACCCCCATCATCATGCTGACCGCCAAGGGCGAAGACATTGACCGCATCGTGGGCCTGGAAGTCGGCGCTGACGACTATCTGGGCAAACCCTTCAACCCGCGCGAACTGCTGGCCCGCGTCAACGCCGTGTTGCGCCGGCGCCCACCGCAAGAGGTGCCCGGCTCACCGGCGGGCGACAAGGCGGTGGCCCATTTCGGCCCGTTCACCTTTGACATGGGTGCACGCACCTTGCACAAGGGCACCGAAGAACTGACCTTGACCACCGGCGAGTTTTCCATGCTCAAGGCGCTGGTGCGTCACCCGCGCCAACCCCTGTCGCGCGAAAAGCTGGCGCAACTGGCACGCGGCCGCGACTTTGAGCCGTTTGACCGGAGTCTGGATGTGCAGGTCTCGCGCCTGCGCAAACTGATTGAGACCGACGCCGCGGTGCCGCGTTACATCCAGACGGTCTGGGGCATCGGCTACGTGTTCATCCCGGATGACCAGACATAAACCGGGCGAGACGGTTTTGGGCCTGGATGATCTGGAAGCCACCTCGGGGCGCAGAACCGGTCTGAGCCTGTTCTGGCGCACCTTTTTTCTGCTGGCCCTGCTGCTGGTAGGTTGTGTGGTGGCCTGGACCCAAACCCTGCGGGAAATGGAGTTTGAGCCGCGGGCGCTGCAAACCGCACAGCAAATCGCCTCGGTGGTCAACCTGAGCCGTGCCGCGGTGATGCACACCGACGCGATTGCCAGGGTGTCGCTGTTCAAAACCATGAAAGACCAGGAACACGTGACCATCCGACCGCGTGAACCCAAGGATGTGGCTGAACCCTTCAGCGACGACGATCTGAGCCAGCACATCGTGCAGCAGATCCGCTCCCGCCTGGGGCCCGACGCCGTGGTGGCCAGCAGTGTCAATCAGGTGGACGGCCTGTGGGTCGGGTTTTCCATTGACAAGGACCACTACTGGCTGCAAACCGACCGCGCCCGTTTCGACCAGCCGGCCGGGCGCACCTGGCTGATCTGGCTGCTCACCGCCGCCGCGCTGTCACTGGCTGGTGCGGCAGGGATTGCCGGTCTGATCAATCGCCCGCTCAAGCAACTGTCGTTTGCCGCGAGCCGGATTCGTGAGGGCGACTTTGAAGCCAGTGCGCTGGACGAAACCGTCAGCACGCGGGAGATCCGGGCGGTCAATGTCGGCTTTAACCGCATGACGAAAAAGCTGGCCAAGATCGAACAGGACCGTGCCGTCATGCTGGCCGGCATTTCACACGACCTTCGCACCCCGCTGGCCCGGCTGCGCCTGGAGACCGAACTCAGTGTGGCTGACCTGGAGGCGCGCGAGGCCATGTCCGCCGACATCGCCCAGCTTGATGCCATCATCGGTAAATTTCTGGACTATGCCCGCCCGGGCAACATCCGTTTAAGCCCGGTGTCGCTCAATGACACCATCGAAAACTGCCTAGCCCCCTTGCGCAAACGCGCCGACCTTGAATTCAAGGTGGCACTGCAAGCCGGCCTGAGGGTCCAGGCCGATCCGGTTGAGCTGCAGCGGGTGATTGACAACCTGCTGGAAAACGCCTCCCGCTACGGCAAGTCGGTGGACACGGGCATTGCCATGATCGACATCTCTGCCCGCCACCGCGACAACCAGGTCCACCTGCGGGTGCGGGACCACGGCACCGGCGTGCCACTGGACCAGATCAAACAGCTCACCACCCCGTTCTTCCGGGGCGAGTCGGCGCGCACCGCCTCCAACAGCACCGGCCTGGGGCTGGCCATTGTGGAGCAGACCGTCTCCCGCATGGGGGGCCAGCTGGAACTGAGCAACGCCAACAGCGGCGGCTTGTGCGTCGACATCCTGCTGCAACGGGCCAGCGCCTGAACCGCCCCGTCAGGCGGGTTCATGATCAGGTGCTGACGAGTGACTGATGGCCGGGGCCTTCTTGGGGCCCGGGGCATGTTGGCGGGCCAACAAGGTGTACATGGTGGGCACCACAAACACCGTCAGCAGGGTCCCCAGGCTCATACCGCCGACGATCACCCAGCCGATTTGGTGGCGGCTCTCGGCGCCAGCGCCGGTGGCAATGGCCAATGGCACCGCCCCCAGCACCATGGCCCCGGTGGTCATCATGATCGGACGCAGGCGCTGGGCGGCAGACTGCTGGATCGCCGCCAGGGTGTCCATGCCCTGCTCACGCAGCTGGTTGGCAAACTCCACAATCAAAATCCCGTGTTTGGTGATCAGGCCCACCAGCGTGATCAGGCCGATCTGGCTGAACACATTGAGCGTTCCGCCAGAGAATTTCAGCGCCAGCAAAGCACCGGCCATCGACATCGGCACACTGAACAAAATCACGAACGGGTCCACAAAACTTTCGAACTGGGCCGCCAGTACCAAAAAGATGAACAGCAGCGCCAAGGCAAACACCAGGGTCAGCGAATCCGATGATTTCTTGAACTCGCGGCTGATGCCGTTCAGATCCGTCGCATAACCGGGCGGCAGGATTTTTTTCGCGGTGGCGTTCATGAAGTCCAGCGCCTCGCCGACCGAGTAGTTGGCAGACAGGTTGGCCGTGATGGAAGCCGAGCGGCGCTGGCCGAAGTGAATCAGTTCACGCGGCACCACCACTTCACGGATTTTGACCAGTGCCGACAGCGGAATCAGCTCGGCACTCTTGCCGCGCACAAAGATTTTCTCAATGTCGTCCGGCGTGGAACGCCCCGAGGGGTTGGTCTGCACAATCACGTCGTATTGCTCGCCACCCCGTTTGTAGCGTGTCACCTTGCGGCCGCCCAGCATGGTTTCGATGGCACGCGCAATCAGGTCCACCCCGACGCCCATGTCCGCCGCACGCTCGCGGTCCACTTCAAGCTTGATTTCCGGCTTGTTCAGCCGCAAATCGGTATCCACCTGGACAAACCCCGGATTTTTCGCCAGTTCGTCCTGAAAGGCGCGCACGGTTTGCGCCAGGTTCTGGTAACTGTCAGAGGTGATGATGACAAACTCAATCGGCCGGCTGCTGAAACCCTGACCCAGCGAAGGCGGTGTGATGGGAATCGCTGTGACCCCCGACAGACCCGATACCCGCGGTGTCATGGCCCGCGCCATCTCCAGCGTGCTGCGCTGGCGTTCCTCCCAGGGGATGGCCCTGAAGAAGATGTTGCCCTGCGACACGGTCGGGTTGCCGATGGTGGAAAAAATCCGGTCAAACTCCGGGTAGTCTTCCGCCACACGCTCAATGCTGCGGGCATAACGATCGGTGTAGGCCAGCGTAGCGCCGTCGGGCGCGTTGATCCGCGCCAACACCACCCCGCGATCCTCCAGCGGAGAAAGTTCACGCTTGAGGTCACCCAACGCCCACCAGGACACCAAACCACTGAGCGCCATCACCAGCAGCACCAGATAACGGCGTTTGAGCGACCACGCCAGCAACTTGCCATAAGTGCGGGTGGCCCATTCCAGCAAATTTTCCATGTGGCTGTCAAACCAGGTCGGGTGCGGGTTGTGCCGCAGCAGCAGCGACGACAGCATGGGTGACAAGGTCAGCGCAATCAGACCCGAAATCACCACCGCTCCGGCCAGCGCCAACGCAAACTCGGAAAACAGGCGGCCCGTGCGGCCCGGCGAAAACGCCAGCGGTGCATACACCGCCACCAGCGTCATGGTCATGGCCACGATGGCAAAGCCGACTTCCCGCGCCCCCTTGATGGCAGCCTGAAAAGGCGCCATGCCTTCTTCGATATGGCGATAGATGTTTTCCAGCATCACGATCGCATCGTCCACCACCAGACCAATGGCCAGCACCAGCGCCAGCAGGGTCAGTGTGTTGATGCTGAAGCCAAAAGCCGCCATCAGCGCAAACGTGCCGATCAGCGCCACCGGAATCGTGACCAGCGGAATCAGCGATGCGCGCAAGGTGCGCAAAAACACAAAAATCACCAAGGCCACCAGCACTGCCGCTTCAACAATGGTGCGAAACACTGCCTTGATCGACTGGTCGATGAACACCGAGTTGTCATTGGCCACCTCAATCTGCACACCTGCGGGCAGGTCCGTGCGCAGCTTGTCAAGCAGCCCCATCACGCCGGCCGCTAGTTCCAGCGGATTGGCGGTGGACTGCCGCACCACCCCCACGCCCACCGAATCACGGCCGTTGAGCCGGACAAACGAACGCTCATCCACCGGCGCCTGCTGCACCCGCGCCACATCCCCAATACGGATGGACTGGCCATTGACCGTGCGGATCACCACCTGGGCAAATTCGGCGGGGCGCTGCAGGTCGGTCGCCGCCGTCACGTTGAACTCGCGTTGTGAACTCTCAATCCGTCCGGCCGGCACTTCCAGATTGGAGCGGCGCAAGGCGTCCTCCAGGTCCTGCACCGTCAACTTGTAGGCGGCCAGCTTGTCCGGGTCGACCCAGATGCGCATGGAAAACTTGCGCTCCCCGTAAATATTCACCTCCGCAGCGCCGGGCGCGGTCTGCAGCAGCGGCTTGACCAGGGTGTTGGCCATCTCCGACAGCTGCAAAGCATTGTGGGTGTCTGAACTCAGCGCCAGAAAGATCACCGGAAACGACTCCGCTTCCACCTTGGCAATCACCGGCTCATCGATGCCCTGCGGCAAACGCTGGCGCACGCGGGTGACCTTGTCACGCACATCGGCAGCGGCGGAATCGGCATCGCGGCTCAGGGCAAAACGCACCGAAATCTGACTGCGCTCCTGGCGGCTGGTGGAGGTGATCACATCCACCCCTTCGATGCCGGAGAGTGAATCCTCCAGCACCTTGGTCACCTGGGTTTCCATCACCTCGCTGGAGGCGCCGGCAAACGTGGTGGTCACGGACACCACCGGTTCATCAATCTTGGGATATTCACGCACCGTCAGCCGGTTGAACGAGACCGCGCCGATCAGCACGATCAGCAGCGAGATCACGGTGGCGAAGACCGGACGGCGAATGGATGTTTCAGCCAGTTGCATAAAACGCTCCCCGCTGATCAGCGACTGGCGGCTGCGGATGCACCCGCAGCCGGCTTGCCAGCGGATTTCCCGGCAGGTTTGTCGAGTTCAACAATACGCAAGGGTGAGCCATCCTTCTGCAGACGCTGCTGGCCAGCAACCACCACGGTGTCACCTGCGGCCACACCTTCGGTGATCTCCACCTTGCCCTGCCGACGCACGCCGAGCTTGACTTCCTGGCGTTGGGACACAAATTGCACATCCGGCGGCAATTTGACATCTGCCTGCGGCTTGACCACCTTGATCACAAACTGGCGCCCGCCCTGCGGCACGATGGCCTCTTCCGGCACGACCAGCGCCGCTTCGTTGACGGAAAACACCACGGTCACCCGGGCAAACATGCCCGAACGTAAAGGGGAGGCTTCACCGGCCTTGCCAGCATTGGGCAGCACAGCCCGTACCCCGATGGAACGGCCATTCACATCCAGCAGGGGGTCCATGGCTTGCACCGTGCCTTTGAAGCGGCGTCCGGGCAAGGCATCCAGGCTGAGATCCACTGATTGCCCGACCTTGAGGCGGTCGGCAAAACGCTCAGCCAGCCGGAAATCCACCAGCATTTCCCGTGTGTCTTCCAGCGCCACCAGATCCGTACCGTCCTTGACGTAGTCACCCACATTCATCAGGCGAATACCGGCCGTGCCGTCAAACGGAGCCCGAATTGCCATGCGTGACAACCGCGCCTGCGACAACGCCAGCTGGGCTTGCGCCACTTGCAGATTGGCGGCACTGGTATCAAGCGTCTGTTGCGCCATGAAGTTGGCCGCCACCAGCTCCTGGGTGCGTTTGTAATTGGCCTGCGCAATGGCCAGCTGGGCCTGCATTTGTTGCACCTCGGCCTGTTGCAGCACATCGTCCAGCTGCACCAGGACCTGGCCCTTGCGCACCGTCTGACCATCCTTGAAACCCAGGGCAGCAATACGCCCCACCAGTTCGGGGCGCAGCATCACACTTTGGCGTGCGCGCAGACTGCCTACCGTCTGGGCATCGTCGCGCAAAGGCTGGACCTGGACCCTGGCCACTTCCACCCCAGCTGCTCTTGGCGCCACAGCCGATGCCCGGCTGGCAGGGGACGCCGCTTTCTGGCCATTCTCCACCATCGTCTCTGGCCCCTGAGGCCTCGACTGGAACCACCACGCTGCGCCAGAAGCCACAGCGATACCAACAACAGCTGTTACAGAATAAAGGAATTTTCTGGCCATGAACAAACTTCCAACGCAATCAATGGTGAGGAGAAACCAGCCGTTAATGTAACGGAGTGCTTCACAAATTGACGCGCTGTCAAGGCGGCTTTACCAGCCGTTCACATTCAGGCGTCAGCGCTGGGCCAGCGCCATCTCGACACCGCGATTGGCCAACTGGTCAGCCTTTTCATTGCCGGGGTCGCCGTTGTGCCCACGCACCCAGCGCCAGTCAATCTGGTGCCCCGCGCCGTTGACCAATGCGTCCAGCCGCTGCCACAGGTCAACATTTTTCACTGGCGCTTTGGTTGCTGTCTTCCAGCCGCGTGCCTTCCAGCCGGGCAGCCACTCGGTCATGCCCTTGAGCACATACTGGCTGTCCACATGCAGAATCACCTTGCACGGGCGTTTGAGGGCCGACAGGGCCTCAATCACCGCCATCATTTCCATGCGGTTGTTGGTGGTGCCCAGCTCGCCGCCGCACAGTTCCTTTTGCGCCTGGGCCGACTTCAGCAATGCGCCCCAACCGCCTGGCCCCGGATTGCCCTTGCAAGCGCCGTCGGTGTAGATTTCTATCGTGTTCAACAAGTCGTTTCCATTCTCTTTATCAACCATGTTTTTGGCTTCCAGCCCGCTTAGAGCCTGCACTATTAGCTACTGAAACAGGAGCACCAGAGAGACGCCTGGCCGGTTTCCAGGCCGGATTGAGCAGGGTCATGCCATGCACCCGCTTGACCGCCACCAGGCAGTAGCTGGCCCCCAGTATCGGCCACCAGCGCGCACCCGCGGCTTCCATCCAGGCAAAACGTTGCAACAGGGCGTGGCTGGAAAAAGCCGGGCAGTAACAACCAAAATGCTCATCTTCAATCGCCAGATTCAGCAAGCTGAGCCAGTCGCGCAATCGCCGATACCCGATCCATTCACCGGCCTGTGGCAAAAACAGGCGTTCCAGCCCCAGGCGCCGATACAGTTGCACCCGGCGTCGGCGCAGTCCCCAAAGACTCAAGGGGTTGAGGCCACAAATCACCACACGCCCCTCGGGGACCAGAACCCGCGCCACTTCACGCAACGTGCCGTGCGGGTCGGCGGTCAGTTCCAGGGCATGGGGCAACACCACCAGATCCAGACTGTTGGCCGGAAACGGCAGGGCCGAAAACTCGGTGACCAGGGTGACGCGCCGCCCCAGATCAAGTTCAGCGGGAGACTGTGTCGCCAGCCAGCGGTGTGGCATGCGGTTGGCCTCCAGCGCGTCCAGCTCTGGCAGGCCCAGCTGCAGGGCATGAAAGCCGAACACGTCCGCCACGGCAGCAGCCATTTGGGCGCGCTCCCACGCCAGCAGGTACTGCCCGATGGGGGTGGCAAGCCACTCATGCATCCCTATAATTTGACCGCTCATGACGCTACTTCCACTACCTGCTTTCAACGACAACTACCTCTGGATGCTGCACGATGGTCAGCGTGCCCTGGTGGTGGACCCGGGCGATGAACGGGTGGTTTTTGAAGCCATCCAACGCTTGGGGGTCAAACTTGATGCGATTCTAGTCACGCACCATCATGCCGATCACACCGGGGGTGTGGCGGCGCTGCGTGACGCCACCGGTGCCCAGGTGTTTGGCCCCAAGCACGAAACCATGCCCGAACCCCTCACCCGGCTGGGTGAGGGTGACGTCATCAGCCCGCTGGGCCTGAGCCTGCAGGTGTTTGAGGTGCCGGGTCACACCGCCGGCCACATTGCGTACTTTGGCCAAACTGACGGGCAGGCCCCGCTGCTTTTTTGTGGTGACACGCTGTTCAGTGCCGGTTGTGGCCGGCTGTTTGAAGGCAGCCCGGCGCAAATGCTGTCATCCTTGAGCCGGCTGGCGGCGCTACCGGATGACACCCGTGTGTGTTGCGCACACGAGTACACTGCCAGCGGCCTGGTGTTTGCCCGCATGCTTGAGCCGGACAATCCGGCGCTGATCAAGCGCCAGGCAGAAGTGGCTGCGCTACGTCGGCAACATCAGCCGAGTTTGCCGTCGACCATCGGGCTGGAAAAAGCCACCAACCCGTTCCTGCGCACCCACTTGCCCGAGATGGTCAGTGTGGTACGCCGTTTTGATCCAGCCGCGCTTGACCCCGTCGGCGTTTTTGCTGCGCTGCGAACATGGAAAAACCAGTTTTGAAACCATTCATCCAACTGCTGTCACTGCTGTCCGCCTTTTGGCTGGCGGGCTGTGCCACGCAAAACACCAGCCCGGTGCCAGCCACTCCCACCGACACCGTGCCGCTGGTCAGCACCGCCGGCACCCCGGCCAAGGCGGCCAACCCGGTCTACCCCAACAGCCAGTTGCAACCGCTGGCCAACGCCCAGATCAGTGCCGCCGGTGTCCACGCCCTTGAACCCCCCGCTGATTTGTGGGAACGTGTGCGCCGCGGCTTTGCCATGCCGGACCTGGACAGCGACCTGGTGCGTGACCGGGAGCAGTGGTATGGCAGCCGGCCAGACTACGTGCAGCGCATGACCAGCCGCGGCAGCAAATACCTTTTTTACATCGTTGAAGAACTGGAACGGCGCAATATGCCGTCGGAACTGGCCCTGTTGCCCTTCATCGAAAGTGCGTTCAACCCGCAAGCCGTGTCCAGCGCCAAGGCCGCCGGCATGTGGCAGTTCATGCCGGCCACCGGCAAGACGTTTGAATTGACACAAAACATGTTTCGTGACGACCGGCGCGACGTGCTGGCCTCGACCCGGGCGGCGCTGGATTACCTGCAGAAGCTCTACGGCATGTTCGACGACTGGCAACTGGCCCTGGCCGCCTACAACTGGGGTGAAGGCCGGGTGGCGCGGGCCGTTGCCAAAAACAGGCAGGCCGGGCTGGGCACCCGTTACGTCGACTTGAAGATGCCGATGGAAACCCAGTTCTACGTGCCCAAGCTGCAGGCCGTCAAAAACATCATTGCCGATCCGGCCAGGTTCAACGCCACCCTGCCCCCGCTTGGCAACCACCCCTATTTCCAGACGGTAGACATCCAGCGCGATATTGATGTGGCATTGGCGGCCAAGCTGGCCGACGTGTCGCTGGATGATTTCCGGGCGCTGAACCCGTCGGCTTCCAAGCCGGTGCTGCTGGCTGCCGGCTCGGCCCAAATCCTGCTGCCCTGGGACAACGCCACGGTGTTCCAGAGTAATCTGGAAGCCTACACCGGTGGCCGGCTGGCCAGCTGGACCGCCTGGATTGCGCCCAGCACCCTCAAGCCGGCGGACGCTGCCAAGCGGGTTGGCATGACAGAGAGTGAATTGCGGGCCGTGAACCAGATTCCTCCGCGGGTCCTGATCAAGGCTGGCTCAACACTGGTGGTGCGGCGCAACGGAGGCCTCGACACCGATGTCAGCAGCCAAATAGCCGACAAAGGCTGGCTGTCCCTGGCGCCCGAAGTGGTGCTGCGCAAAACCGTGGTGAAGGCCGGCAAGAAGGACACCGTCGCCACCGTGGCCCAGCGTTACCGGATCAGCCCGGCCCAAGTGGCCGAATGGAACAAGGTCAGTCCCACGGCAGCGTTCAAACCCAGCCAGCCAGTGGTGTTGTACCTGCCAGGGAAATCCGCACCTGCGGCGACAGCCAAGGCCTCATCCCGCAGCGCCACAGTCGCCAAAGCCCCCAGAAAAGCACCTGTCACGGCCAAAAAAGCCACCCGGGTGGCGCGCAATTAAGCAGCGTTTCAGCGATACCCGGCAAACAGGATGGCGACGTTGATCAGCAGCGCCAGCGTCCACACCAGGCTGCGCAAATTGGCCAGGTTAGCCAGATAAAGCATGATGTACACCATGCGCAGCACGACAAAAACAAACGCCAGCATGTCCAGCCGGGTCTGGTAAGCGCCCATCTGGTGCGCAATCACCACCGCGCCGATGAAAAACGGCATGGCCTCAAAACTGTTGGCCTGGGCCGCATTGGCGCGGGCGCGCCAGTCGGACTGTCTGGCCAGCCAGGCACGCGGGTTTTCATTGTCAAAGCCACCGTCACGCCGGGGCTTGCCAAGTGCGCCCCATTTGGCAATGACCGCACAACTCAGCGGCAGCAAGGCTGCCACCAGAACACACCAATAGGCCACCGTAAAGTGCGTCACCACCATCACAAATCCTTCCGTGTTGTTAACGCCGGTCCACCAGCGCGTGGGCAATGGTACCCAGGTCGACATATTCCAGTTCACTACCCACCGGCACACCGCGCGCCAGCCGCGTGAGTTGCAGCCCACGGCCCTTGAGCCCCTCGCTGATGACATGGGCCGTGGCCTCGCCCTCGGCGGTGAAGTTGGTGGCCAGAATCACTTCACGCACGCTGCCATCCAACGCCCGGTCAAACAGCTTTTTCAAGCCGATGTCCTTGGGCCCAATGCCATCGAGCGGACTCAGGCGGCCCATCAGCACAAAATACAGACCCTTGAAAGCGCCAGTGCGCTCCACCGCCGATTGGTCGGCAGGCGTTTCCACCACACACAGCTTGCTGGCGTCACGACGTTCATCCAGGCAGGTGGCGCACACCTGGGACTCGGTGAAGGTATGGCAGCGCTCACAATGTTGCACCGCTTGCACTGCATGCGACAACGCCATCGACAGGGTTTGCGCCCCCGGACGGTCATGCTGTAACAGATGAAACGCCATGCGCTGCGCCGACTTCACCCCCACGCCCGGCAAGCGCCGCAGTGCCTGGATCAGGACTTCAAGCGCGTTGGCATCAGACATCTGCGAGCCCAGTATTGAATTCAGAAACCAAAATGGTGTCGGGCGTAGCGAGCGAGCGTCAGCCTAGGCGCGGGTGGATGGAAACCGGAACGTACTTCCTGTACGTGAGGATTTCCAGACAGGCCCCGCAACGACGGATCACGCTCGCTCGGTAGCCATCCTAGAAAGGGAATTTCATGCCGCCGGGGAGGCCGGGCATCCCTGCGGTGATCTTGCCCATTTTCTCGGTCGAGGTTTCCTCGGCCTTGCGCAGCGCTGCGTTAAAAGCCGCAGCCACCAGGTCTTCCAGCATATCCTTGTCGTCGGCCAGCAGACTGGGGTCGATGGTGACACGGCGCACTTCGTGTTTGCAGGTCATGGTGACCTTGACCAGACCGGCGCCTGATTCACCGCTGACCTCGATATTGCCCAGCTCGTCCTGGGCTTTTTTCATGTTTTCCTGCATGGCCTGGGCCTGCTTCATCAGGCCGGCGAGTTGTCCTTTGTTGAACATGGAATTCCTTGGTTGGTGTCATTAAAAAAGATGGATAGCCGCCAACCCGCGTTTTGGTGCGGGAGTCACAGGGGCTTGATGCTGCCGGGCACGATTTTCGCCCCAAATTCACGCATCATCGACTGCACCAGCGGGTCATCAAAAACGATTTTCTCGGCAGCCAGCTGTCGCTCGGCAGCGGCAGCGGCATTACGTCTGGCCGGACTGTCGGTCACGCGCCCGACCTCCACCATCAGCCGCACCGGATACCCCGCCGCCGCCAGCGCCGCCGTCAGGCGGTCGCGGCTGCCACCCTGATTGAGCGACTCGCGCTCGACCCGCAACAGCCATTGATCGGTGTCACGCGCCACCAGTTGTGACTGCAGCGCCAGTTCACGCACCAGGGCGCTGATGGCATCGCTGGCTATCAGCGCCTGGACCGTGGCGTGCCAGAAATCACCTTCGGCACTGGCTCCCAGAACCTGAGGCGCACCAGCCACCACGGCATCCCGTGCCGAATCGGCTTGCACACGCACCTGAATTGCTTCAATTTTTGAAGCATCCGAGGCATATTCCACCCGGGCTGGAGGCCTATTTTGTTCAAAATTTTCGGCCACCGGCAGTGGCCCATGCATCGTCATCACAGGCAAATGCTGCCCCGCCGGCAACGCCGCATCAGCACCATGTTCAGCCGCGATCCGAGCATGATCGACCTGGGGTGGAGCCACTTTTTCTGCTGAAACAAGCGCCGCCCCCCCGACCGCTGCAACGCCTGGTGCAGACGCCGCCAGCGCCCGTGGTGGCACCGGAATTTCAGGCCGGGCTGTTTTCAGGGTTTTTTTTTCAGCCGCGCCGTTGCTGGATCGCGCAGGCTTGAACGCCAGCAGACGCAGCAGCACCATGGTCAGTGCCGCGTATTCGTCGGGTGCCAGACCCAATTCAGAACGGCCATGCAGGCAGATGCTGTAGAGCAACTGGGTTTCGTCGGCGGGCATCAGTTTGGCCAGACGGGCCAGCTCGGCCAGTTCCGGGTCCGGATCATCGGCCTGCGCCGCCTCAGGCACCGCCTGCAACACAGCCATGCGTTGCAGCACGGCACTCATTTCCTCAAGGGTGGAGGCGGCACTGAGCCCGTTGAGGCGCAGGGTCTCGGAGGTCTCGACCACCACTTGGCCATCCCCCATGGCCAGTGCGTCCAGCAGACGAAACACATGCGAACGGTCAACACTGCCGAGCATCTGGCGCACCGTGGTTTCTTCAAGAGCGCCAGAACCAAAAGCAATCGCCTGGTCGGTCAGGCTCAGGGCATCCCGCATGGAGCCCCGCGCGGCGCGGGCCAGCAGCTTGAGCGACTGCAGGTCAGCCGGGACCTGCTCGGTCTGCAACACACCTTGCAAGTGTTCACGAATGGTCTCGGGCGCCATGGGGCGCAGGTTGAACTGCAGACACCGCGACAACACCGTGACCGGCACTTTTTGCGGGTCGGTCGTGGCCAGCACAAATTTCAGGTATTCAGGTGGCTCTTCCAGCGTTTTCAACATGGCGTTGAACGCTGTGTTGGTGAGCATGTGCACCTCGTCGATCATGAAGACCTTGAAGCGCCCCTGCACCGGCTTGTAGACCGCCTGCTCCAGCAGAGCCTGCACCTCATCCACCCCCCGGTTGGAGGCGGCATCCAGCTCGGTGTAGTCCACAAAACGACCACTGTCAATGTCGGTGCAGGCCTGACAGACGCCACACGGCGTGGCGGTGATGCCGCCCTGGCCGTCGGGCCCCTGGCAGTTGAGCGATTTGGCCAGGATGCGCGACACCGTGGTTTTGCCAACGCCCCGGGTGCCGGTAAACATGTAGGCATGGTGCAAGCGGCCGGTAGACAACGCATTCGAGAGCGCCTGCACCACGTGATCCTGCCCCACCATCTCGGTGAAGTTGCGGGGGCGATACTTGCGGGCGAGCACGAGATAGGACATAGCCGCAGATTCTATAGGGCGACGTTGCACCTGCTGCGTCAGGGCATCCCGGCATTGGCTACAATTCACGCCGACGGGCCTTCCCGCATGGTGAAGCGGCCAACCGGGTCAGGTGGGGAACCAAGCAGCCCTAACTGTGGAGCCAGTGCCGGGGTCAAGGCTCGTCAACCCCCCAATTTTTTCAAATGCCCAAGCAGGCGGTGGCTTGCGCCGGCCAGCTGGACTTGCGGACAAGTTGTTGATTGCTTCAAATTTCATAGCTATCAAAGCAATCAACACGCGGGCTAGCCCCTATTTTTCTTGTAAAAACTGCAAAACACCCTGCCCGGCCCGCACACCGCTGGCCAGGCAAGCAGTCAGCAGGTAGCCGCCGGTTGGTGCCTCCCAGTCGAGCATTTCACCGGCGCAAAACACGCCGGGCAAGGCCTCCAGCATCAGATGGTCATCAGCCGCCTCGAACAACACGCCACCGGCGCTGCTGATGGCCTCATCCAGCGGCCGTGCTGCCTGCAGGGTGATCGGTAGCGCCTTGAGGGCCCGAGCCAGGACTTCGGGTTGGTGCAGTTGCTCCTTGGTCAAGACTTCATGCAGGATGGCGGTCTTGATGCCATCCAGATGCAGCCGGCTCTTGAGGTGACTCGACAAGGAACGGCTGCCACGGGGATGGGAGACCTCGGCCAGTACCCAGGACAGGGGCCGATCCGGCAGCAGGTCCAGTTCAAACGTGGCCTGCCCGCTGGCCGTGATGTCGTCGCGCAGCAGATGGGACGCGGCATAGATCAGACTGCCCTCGACGCCAGTGGCAGTCGCCACAAACTCGCCCCGGCGCTCAAATCGGACACCGTGGCTGGTGTTCAGCGAGATCGAGACTGATTTGAACGGCTGGCCGGCAAACTGGCTGGCAAAGTAGGCACTCCAGCCCATCTTCACGTCAAAACCGCAGTTGGCCGGCAGCAGCGGCGCCACCGCCACACCACGGGTGCGCAACCACGGCACCCAGGCGCCGTTGGAGCCCAGCCGGGCCCAACTGCCGCCGCCCAGCGCCAGAACCACGGCATCGGCCTGCACCCGAACGGTCCCGTGAGGGGTGTCAAAGTCCAGGCAGGTCGGTGCCCCCTCACCCGGGCCCCAGCCAATCCAGCGGTGACGCATGAAAAACTGCACCGACGGGCCGGTCTCGGGATGACGCAGCCGGTGCAGCCAGGCACGCAGCAAAGGGGCAGCTTTCATGTCCACCGGAAACACCCGGCCCGAACTGCCGACAAAGGTTTCCACCCCCAGCGAGCCCGCCCAGGCGCGTACATCCGCCGCGTTGAAACCCTGCAAAATGGACTCGATCTGCTGGCGCCGCTGGCCATAACGCGAGGCGAACCGGTCCGCCGGCTCGGAATGTGTCAGATTCAGGCCACCTTTGCCGGCCAGCAGAAATTTGCGCCCGACACTGGGCATGGCGTCATAAACCGCCACCGCCAAACCAGCACGTGACAACACTTCAGCCGCCATCAGACCAGCCGGTCCGGCGCCGACCACCAATATTTTTTTCATCTCTTTACAACGCTTTCATGGGTTTGCACAAATGCCGTGAGGTCAGGCATCGATGGATAGTGGACAATGCCGCTTTCTGTCACAATTTCGCAGTTACTTTTTTCGTCACATACATCCAACAGGAAAATTCATGGCCAGCGAACTGATCAAACATGTGTCCGATGCGTCTTTTGAGGGCGATGTCCTCCAATCCGGTGTTCCCGTTCTGGTGGATTACTGGGCTGAGTGGTGTGGCCCCTGCAAGATGATCGCCCCCATTCTGGATGAAGTATCCACTGCTTACGAGGGAAAACTCCAGATTGCCAAAATGAATGTCGACGAAAACCGCGACATTCCCGCCAAGTTCGGCATCCGCGGCATCCCCACCCTCATGCTGTTCAAAAACGGCCAACTGGCTGCCACCAAAGTTGGTGCCATGAGCAAGGCGCAACTGACTGCTTTCATCGACCAGCAACTGGCCTGATCCGTGTCCCCGGGCGGGTTGTCGCACCCGCCCTCACCTGCCACTCTCAACCCGGCGTTTTTCCTGTCATAATCCGAGCACTCACCGACTCTCACCAAGGGTCGGCCAGAGTCTCCGGCAGAGGCTCATGCGACTTAGCACAACAAGTCCGGCCGCCACACCTCCCCCGTTTTTGCTCTCCCACATCGAACGCGTAAATCCATGCATTTAAACGAACTCAAGGCACTGCACGTGTCAGAAGTCCTCAAGCAAGCTGAAGATCTTGAGATTGAAAACACCGGGCGCATGCGCAAACAGGAGCTGATGTTTGCCATCATCAAAAAACGTGCGCGCGCCGGCGAACAGATTTTTGCGGACGGCGTGCTGGAGATCCTGCCCGACGGTTTTGGCTTCCTGCGCAGCCCCGATACCAGCTATACCGCCAGCACCGATGACATCTACATCAGCCCGAGCCAGGTGCGTCGCTTTAACCTGCACACCGGTGACATGATCGAGGGTGAAGTCCGCACGCCCAAGGACGGTGAACGTTACTTTGCGCTGAACAAGCTGGAAAAGGTCAACGGCGGCGGCCCCGAGGAAAACAAACACAAGGTCATGTTTGAAAACCTGACGCCATTGTTCCCCAAGGAGCAAATGCGCCTGGAACGTGACGGATTGAAGAGTGACGAGAACATCACCGGCCGCATCATCGACATCATCGCCCCCATCGGCAAGGGCCAACGCGCCCTGCTGGTGGCCCCACCCAAGAGCGGCAAGACGGTGATGATGCAGCATATCGCCCACGCCATCTCCGCCAATTACCCCAACAGCCACATGATGGTGTTGCTAGTCGATGAGCGTCCTGAAGAAGTGACTGAAATGCAGCGCACCGTCAAGGGCGAGGTGATTGCCTCAACCTTCGACGAGCCCGCCGCCCGCCACGTGCACGTGGCCGAAATGGTGATCGAGCGTGCCAAACGCCTGGTAGAGCTGAAAAAAGACGTGGTGATCCTGCTGGACTCCATCACCCGCCTGGCCCGCGCCTACAACAACGTGGTGCCCTCCTCCGGCAAGGTGCTGACCGGTGGTGTCGACGCCAATGCGCTGCAACGCCCCAAACGCTTCCTTGGTGCGGCGCGCAATGTGGAAGAAGGCGGCTCGCTGACCATCATCGCCACGGCGCTGGTCGATACCGGCAGCCGCATGGATGAGGTGATTTTTGAGGAATTCAAGGGCACCGGCAACTCTGAAATCCACCTGGATCGCCGCCTGTACGAAAAGCGCGTGTTTCCGTCGATCCAGCTCAACCGCAGTGGTACGCGTCGTGAAGAGCTGCTGCTGGCCCCGGACATCCTGCAAAAGACCCGCATCCTGCGCCAATTCCTCTACAACATGGACGAAATCGAGTCCATGGAAATGGTGCTCAAGCAAATGAAGGCCACCAAGAACAACAGCGAATTCTTCGATATGATGCGTCGTGGTGGTTGAACTATAATCTAAAGCTTTTCGCGAAAAGTACGAGCAGCTTTGAATTGCGCAGTGGGTTGTGCAAGGGCTGGCGCGGCTAACGCAACTGATGGAGAAAATATGAAAGAAGGCATTCACCCCAATTACCGCGAAGTCTGTTTCCTGGACTCGTCCAATGGTTTCAAATTCGTGACACGTTCCTGCGCCAATGCCAAGGAAATGATCAAAATGGAAGATGGTCGCGAACTGCCGCTCTTCAAGCTTGACACTTCCAGCGAATCGCACCCGTTCTACACCGGTACACAAAAATCCGTGGATAACATGGGCGGCCGCGTGGAACGCTTCCGCAACCGTTTCGGCAAAACAGCTGCCAAGTAAACCATTTTTGCGTTCTGCCAAAGGCAGCCGGGTGATTCCGAGCTGCCTTTTTCTTTGCGCTCAGCATCCAGCACATCTACCGTGAACCAGCCCACGCCAGCCATCGTTGCCCAGGATGCGGTCCAACGTCTGCCACGACTGGTGCTTTGGCTGTTTTGCTTGGCCTATGTTTTGCCGGGTTTTCTGGGACGTGGCCCCTGGAAGCGGGCGGACATCACGGCTTTTGGCTACATGGCCGAATTGGCCAGAGGCGTGGCGGATTGGTGGAATCCCACGCTCGGTGGGGTAAGCCCCGAAGTGGATGCGCTGCTGCCATACTGGCTAGGCGCCTGGGCGATCGAACTGGCTCCGGCCTGGTTGCCCATTGACCTGGCAGCACGCCTACCCTTCATGTTACTGCTGTTGCTGGCACTTTGGGCAACCTGGTATGGCACGTATTACCTGGCGCGCAGCCCGCTGGCCCAGCCGGTCGCCTTCGCGTTTGGTGGCGAAGCGCGCCCCAGTGACTACGCCCGCGCGATTGCTGATGGAGGCGTTTTGGCATTCATGGCCTGCCTAGGCCTGGCACAACTGGCCCACGAAAGCACACCCGCCCTGGCACAACTCTGTTTTACTGCGCTGCTGTTTTACGCCACAGCCGCTCTGCCTGGCCGCCCGATCACGCCGGGCATCAGTGCCGTGGCCGGTTTGACCGGGCTAACACTGTCGGGTGCCCCTAGCATGGCTGTGCTGCTGGGGCTGGGTTGCGCAGCCATTTATCTGCTGGAATCCAGACAGCGGCAGGAAGAATCCAGACAGCAGAAACACCGTGCCGCCGTCCTGCTGATGATGACGTTGGCTTGCGCCGTGTTATCGACGCAACTTGATTTGTGGCGCTGGCGCATGACCGTTCCATCTGCCAATTGGGCCGAATGGCAGAGTTTGGGACGCCTTTTTTTATGGTTTACCTGGCCCGCCTGGCCTTTGGCAGTATGGACATTGTGGCGCTGGCGGCATCAACTGTTAGGAGCCCGTTTCGCCAGCCGGCACCTGTGGTTGCCGCTATGGTTTGTGGCTGTAGCCAGCATGGCTACCCTCACCACCAACTCGGCTGACCGATCCTTGTTGCTGGCACTGCCGGCCTTGGCCGCTTTGGCGGCATTTGCACTGCCAACCCTGAAACGCAGTGTGGGGGCTCTGATCGACTGGTTCACCCTGATATTTTTCAGCGGCTGTGCCGTGATCATCTGGGTCGTCTGGATTTCCATGGAAACAGGTATCCCGGCCCAGCCGGCACTGAACGTCGCGCGACTGGCGCCGGGGTTTCAGCACAGTTTTTCATTAACCACATTTTTGATAGCGGTCAGTGCAAGCATTACCTGGGCTTGGCTGGTAACGTGGCGTGCAGGGCGCCACCGGTCTGCACTCTGGAAAAGTGTCATTCTGCCTGCCGGCGGCGCCGCCTTGTGCTGGCTTTTGCTGATGACACTGTGGTTGCCACTGCTGGACTTTGCCCGCAGTTACGCGCCACTGGTGCAACAGGCTACAGCCATGATGCCTGACAAACCAACCTGTGTGTCCACCCTCGGCTTGAGCCGCAGCCAGACTGCGGCTTTCCAGTTCCACGGTCACCTGAATCTCAAACCTGTGGAAACCGGAGCCAACTGTCCCTGGCTGATTGCTGATGGTGAAACCCCACATGCAACCGCTGGTTTTATCCCCGGCAAACCATGGCAACTCAAGGGGGCCGTCAATCACCCGGCGGACATCAATGAAAAGCTGTATTTGTACGAACGCCAGGTCAACTAGGCATTTCAGCGCACACGCGTTGCCGGGAAAGTAATTCCAAACCGCGCTCCCTGGCCCAGGACACTATGGATCGCCAGCGTCGCCCCATGGCGCTGAGCCACATGCTTGACAATCGCCAACCCCAGCCCGGTACCACCGGTTTCACGCGACCGGCTGCGATCAATCCGGTAAAACCGCTCGGTCAATCGAGGCAAGTGTTCTGGTGCAATACCGGGGCCACTGTCGACAACTTCAAAAATGACTTGTCCATCAGCCAACGGACGAATGCTGACTTCGACACGGCCACCTGGCGGCGTATACCGAATGGCATTGCTGACCAGATTGCCCATGGCACTGAGCAATTCATTGGCCATACCAGCAATTTCCCCCTCCCACAGGATGTCAAAAGACACTTCGTGTTGAGGCTGGCCTGTGCCATTGAGGACTTGCGTCAAGGCATGTGCGTCTTGCGCCAATTGCCGCATCAGCGTCGTAGCCGAGCACCAGGTGTCCAGGCCTGGTGCAGGACTCCCCTCCAGTTTGGAAAGCGTCAGCAAATCATTGACCAGACTCTGCATGCGCCCGGATTGCCGGGCCATCAGGCCCAGATAGTTTTCGCGCTCCTCAGGACTGAGCTCAAGTGTCTGCAAAGTTTCCACAAACCCGGCCAACACGGTCAGGGGAGTACGGATTTCATGCGACACATTGGCCACAAAGTCGCGCCGCATGGCTTCGGCCTGCTCCACAGCCGTAACGTCACGCGACAACAACAGTAACCGTCCTCCTCCATAGGGGTAAAGCTGCACCGACAAGTTGACAGGCCGGCTGGGGGAATGGTCGCGCCCCGGCATGCGCAGCTCATGATCGAAACTGCGGCTGGCAAGATAGGCCGCGAAGCCAGGGTCGCGCACCAGATTCCCAATGGTCTGTTGCAAATCACGCGAGGAATCCAAACCAAAATGCGTGGCCGCCGTCTGGTTGCACCACTCAATCCGGCCCTGCCCATCCAACAACACCACGCCATTGGGCGATGCCTGCAGCGCAGATAAAAAATCCTGAAGACGATGGTCACTGTCAGCAATGACGCGATCTCTGGCCCGCAGCAGCCGTTGGGTTCGTTCCAGCAGTTCACCCCACATGCCGCTTTTTGGAGGGAGTGTCTTCAGTTCATCCGCACGCAACCATCGCAAAGCCTGTGCAGCGCGCAGGGCATCGAACAAAAACCAGAGTGATGCCCCCAGCAACCCGCCCGACAACGCAGTAACAGGTCGCTCATCGCCCGAGCCCAGAACCCAGCCCAAACCAATTCCCACGATCTGGCCCCCCAGGAAAGCGACGATGCGTCCAAACATGAGAAAACCGTCAGAAAGGCTGGATCAAGCGGCGACAGGACCAGAACATTGGCCCTGGACGGTGAGCCTGTAACCAGCTCCGCGAACCGTTTCGATCATGGCAGCAGCCTGAACACCCATGGCCTCACGCAATCGCTTGACATGCACGTCCACCGTGCGCTCTTCAATAAACACGTGATCACCCCAAACCTGATCCAGCAGTTGTGATCGGCTATGCACCCTTTCAGCATGGGTCATCAGATAATGCAACAACTTGAATTCGGTTGGCCCCAATTTCACCGGTAGGCCGGCAAACGTGACCCGGTAGGTTGCAGCATCCAGACTCAATTGACCCAAGGTCACAACGGCGACATCCTGCTCCGGAGCGCGACGGCGCAACACAGCTCGAATGCGAGCCAGTAATTCCTTGGTGGAAAAAGGCTTGGCAATGTAATCATCGGCTCCCGCGTCCAAACCCGCCACGCGGTCCAGTTCGTCCGCGCGAGCTGTCAACATGATGATAGGAATCACCTTGGTACGCGAGTGGGAACGCCAGCGTTTGGCCAATGTCAGCCCGGACTCGCCGGGCAACATCCAGTCAAGCAAAATGACATCCGGCAATACCGCGTCCAATTCCGCCTGGGCAGTGGCGCTGTCCATGGCCCAGATCGGCCGAAAACCACTGTGGCGCAAATTCACCGAAATCAATTCGGCAATGGCCGGTTCATCCTCAACGATCAATACACTGGGCAAACGCCTCATTTCACCACCGACTCAATTTGCGCCATGGAGGCGTGTCGCACATCGGCCCCTTTGACAATGTAGATGATCAGCTCGGCGATGTTCTTGGCATGGTCACCAATGCGCTCTATCGCCTTGGCCAGAAACAGCAGATCAAGGCTGGGAGAAATGGTGCGCGGGTCCTCCATCATGTAAGTGATGAGTTTGCGCACAAAACCATCAAACTCCTTGTCAATCAAATCATCGTCCTTGAGGATGGTCAGAGCTGTGACCGTGTCCAGCCGCGCAAACGCATCCAATGCTTTTCTGAGCAAACCAGAAGCCATGTCGGAAGCCACCCGCAATTCCAGCGATGGCAATGACCGGGGAGCACCACTGCGAATGATGGAACGCACCATGCGCGCAATTTTCTCGGCTTCATCACCCACTCGTTCCAGATTGGCAGTGGCTTTGGAAATGGCCATCAGCAAACGCAGGTCACGTGCCGTTGGCTGGCGTCTGGCAATGATGCTGGAAAGCTCACGGTCAATCTCCACTTCCATGGCATTGACCTTGGCTTCGGTCGCCGTCACCTGGTCCGCGACTTCGATGCTGAATTGGGACAGGGCATAGATGGCCTGTTGAATCTGCGATTCCACCAAGCCTCCCAGCTCCATCAACCGGGTGGAAACGGCACTCAGTTCACTGTCAAATTGCGTGGATAAATGTTTTTCGGGCATGGTCTTGCGCTTTCAATAAACCGATCAAGAAAAAGATCACCGGTTTCAAAAAATCAGCCAAATCGGCCAGTAATGTAATCTTCCGTCTCCTGCCGGTTAGGTTTGAAGAAGATTTGCTCGGTCGGACCAAATTCCACCAGATCACCCAGATACATATAGGCGGTGTTGTCACTGCAACGTGCCGCCTGCTGCATGTTGTGGGTCACGATCACCACCGTGTAGTCCTGCTTGAGCTCAATGATGAGTTCTTCGATTTTGGCGGTCGAGATCGGGTCCAGGGCAGAACAGGGTTCATCCAGCAGCAACACCTCCGGCTTGATCGCGACACCACGGGCAATGCACAGGCGCTGCTGCTGCCCACCTGACAGGCTCGAACCACTCTGCTTGAGCTTGTCCTTGACTTCCGGCCACAATGCCGCCTTGCGCAGTGCCCACTCAACACGTTCTTCCATGTCCGTCGCACTCAGGGACTCGAACAACTTCACGCCAAATGCGATATTGTCAAAAATGGACATCGGGAAAGGTGTCGGCTTTTGAAATACCATGCCTACCTTGGCGCGTAACAAGGCCACATCCTGCTTGCTGGTCAGCAGGTTCTCACCATCCAGAATGACCTCTCCCTGTGCGCGCTGTTCTGGATACAACTCAAACATGCGGTTGAACACCCGCAGCAGTGTGGACTTGCCACACCCTGATGGACCGATGAAGGCGGTCACCTTCTTTTCAGGGATCTCCAGATTGATCCCTTTGAGAGCATGAAACTTTCCGTAATAGAAGTCCAGATTTCTGACGGAAATCTTGGGACTCTCGCGTTTTGTGGTCACATTCATTGTCATCATCAACAACCTTTATACGTAGCGGGCACAGAGGGTCAATTTTTTTGCCGCGTCAAAACCCGAGCCAGAATATTCAGCCCCAGCACAGCGAGGGTGATCAGGAAAACACCTGCCCAAGCCAACTTCTGCCAGTTTTCGTAAGGACTCATGGCAAATTTAAATATGGTGACGGGCAAGCTGGCCATGGGCTCACTCAAATTGGATGTCCAGAACTGGTTGCTCAGAGCCGTAAACAACAACGGGGCAGTTTCACCGGCTATCCGTGCCACCGCCAACAACACACCTGTGACAACACCTGCACGTGCCGAGCGCATGGTGATGCTCAAAATGACCTTCCATTTGGGTGCACCCAAGGCATAAGCGGCCTCGCGCAAACCGGCAGGGACCAACTGCAACATGTTTTCAGTGGTACGAATGACCACCGGAATCACAATCAAGGCCAATGCCGCAATACCAGCATAAGCAGAAAATGACTTGAATCGCGTGACCACCACGGCATACACAAACAGGCCAATCACAATGGATGGTGCCGACAGCAGGATGTCGTTGACGAACCGTGTGACCGAAGCCAGCCAGCCCTTGGTATCGAATTCGGCCAGATAAATCCCAGCCATGACGCCTATCGGTGTCCCCACCAATGTAGC
>NZ_JAQTWM010000020.1:41938-50266 GCF_028689305.1 Rhodoferax sp.
GCTTCAATGTATGGCACCCCCTTGAACCAGCTCTGCAAGGGCTGCTGGACATAAGTCGCCAACAATGGACCAAACACCATCAAGCCCCACATGCCATACACAATTGATGGAATGGCAGCCAACAGTTCAATGGCAGTGCCCAGTGGCCGTTTGAGCCAAGCCGGTGACAACTCGGTCAGAAACAGGGCAATTCCAAAACTCACGGGTACAGCGATCAACAGCGCAATCAGCGAAGTCATCAAGGTCCCGTAAATCATCACCAGGCCACCAAACTCTTCCTTCACCGGATCCCAGGTTGCGGTGGTGAAAAAGCCAAATCCGTATTTGTTGATGGCTGGCCAGGCACTGACGGTCAGGGACATCAGAATCGCTATCAGCAAACCCAGAGTCAGCAACGCGGCACCTTTGGCAAGCCACGCAAAAACCAGGTCAGCCAGAGTGCCTGATCCAGTCGATTTCATGAAGGGAGGACGTAACATGGCACGGGCAGCAGTTGGCGTTGGGTTGATCGGCATCTCGCTCGCGGAAAGTGTAGTTGACACGTTATGGTCCTCCCTCACTTATTTGACAGATTCCTGATACCGACTTATTTGAGAGCCACCGGTTTGCCGGAAATGTCTTTCACATTGCCCCAAGACTTTTCGATGGTCGCAATAACACTGTCTGGCAAAGCCACGTAATCCAGGTCAGCTGCCAGTTTGTCGCCCTGCTTGAAAGCCCAGGAGAAAAACTTGAAAGTTTCTGTGGCTTTAGCCGGTTTATCCTGCTGTAAATGCATCAGGATAAAAGTCGCCGTCGAGATTGGCCAGGTCGCTTTGCCAGGCTGATCGGTGATCAACTGGTAGAAAGATTTATTCCAGTCCGCGCCAGCCGCAGCGGCCTTAAAAGCTTCTTCGCTCGGAGACACAAAAACGCCATCCTTGTTTTTCAACATGGTGTAGGTCATTTTGTTTTGCTTGACGTAAGAATATTCCACATAACCAATCGAATTGGGCAAACGATTCACAAAGGCAGCGACACCTTCGTTGCCTTTGCCACCCGCACCCACAGGCCAATTGACCGCCGTACCTTCACCAACCTTGGTCTTCCACTCCGGGTGAACACGGCTGAGGTAATTGGTGAAGTTGAATGTTGTGCCAGAGCCGTCAGCCCGACGCACCGGCGCAATGGCGGCATCCGGCAGTGCCAATCCAGGATTGAGTGCCTTGATGGCAGCATCATTCCATTTGGTGATCTTGCCCAGATAGATATCGCCCAAAACCTGGCCATCCAGCTTCAGCTGTCCAGGAGCAATGCCCTTGACATTGATCACCGGCACCGTGCCACCTATCACTGTGGGAAATTGAAATTGCCCTTTTGTCTTGAGGACCTCATCCGTCAGTGGCATGTCGGAAGCCCCAAAATCCACCGTCTTCGAGTCAATCTGCTTGATCCCGGAACCAGAACCGACTGACTGGTAATTTACCTTCACACCCGTGACCTTGTTGTATTCCGATGCCCACTTTGAATACAGCGGTGCCGGAAAGCTGGCACCTGCGCCGGTAATTTCCTGGGCTTGGGCCACACCTGCCCATGGAATAACACCCAAAAACGCTAGCGCTGTGGTGGTCAAAATGCTTTTGATAGGGCTTGATTTCATACCAAATATCCTTTAGTTGATAAACCTGTTTGTCGAACCAAAACCAGCGCGACATGGCTAATTTAAGGCGGTAATATGTCAGCTTTGTGACAATTCATGGACGGTGAAGCTTGTCTTTTGATCATGTCCAATGGGTTGGGGCTGACATGCCAACGATTGCACCGGGATGCTATGCTGATACCCTGATCGCCAGACACCCGTCACTCCAATCATCCGTATGGAACATCCAATTTGCCTGGCTGCGGTGGATTTAGGGTCCAACAGCTTTCGCCTTGAAATAGGCCAACTGGAAAATGGCCGCTTTTTCCGCTCTGAATACCTGAAAGAAACTGTTCGTCAAGGCAATGGGCTCGACGCGCAGCACAATCTGACTCTCGAAGCCATGCAGCGTGGCTGGGACTGCCTGGCTCGTTTTGGACAGCGTCTGTCCGGGTTTTCTGCCAATACGGTTTGCGCCGTCGCGACACAAACCTTGCGGGAGGCCCACAATCGTGATGCTTTTCTGGAGCCCGCAAGCCGTCTGCTGGGGTTCCCCATCACCGTCATTTCCGGACACGAAGAAGCACGCCTGATTTATCAAGGCGTTGCCCAGACACTGCCCCGACACAACGAACGTCGGTTGGTCATCGACATTGGCGGCCGATCTACCGAGCTCATTCTGGGCGACGGTCTGCAGCCTGGCCCCATGGCGTCGTATCCCATAGGCAGTATTGCCTGGTCAGCCCGTTTTTTTGCTGATGGACTGTTTTTACCCTCTTCCTTCACCGCTGCTGAAGCTGCCGCCAAGTTGGTTCTATCCGAAGCACTGACACTTTTCCCGCTGAAAAGCTGGGATGTCATTTACGGTTCAGCAGGTACCGTCAATGCCGTGGTTGATGTTTTGGCGGCCGCAGGTTGGTCGCCTGACAGCGTCAGCCGTGACGCCCTTAACTGGTTGCAAGAAAAACTGTTGACGGCACGACATATCGATCAGTTGCGTCTGGCGGGCATGAAAGAGGACCGTAAACCCATTATTGGCGGCGGTTTAAGCGTGCTGCGCGCGGTTTTTGACACTTTGGACATTTCCCGGCTTGAACGTGCGAACGGTGGTTTGCGCCACGGCGTGTTACTGGATTTGATGCAGCGAAATCCATCATTCATTCAATAAACCGTATCAAATACGAATAATTCTCATTTGATATGTATACTCAGGACTCCATCCATGAATGAATTGAACCACCATGCACTTCAAACACCTGCCTCTGAACACGCTTGCCGTCAGCTTGACACTGTGCTCGGCAACCTTCGCCCAAAGCAATTCCGTCAATATCTACTCCGCCCGTCACTATCCTTCTGACGAGGCGCTTTACGCTGACTTCACCCGTAGCACCGGCATCAAGATCAACCGGGTTGACGCCGATGATGCCGGCATCATTGCCCGGCTCAAAGCTGAAGGTGCAGCGTCTCCAGCCGATGTGATCCTGATGGTGGATGCAGCACGCCTTTGGCGGGGTGAGACCGATGGTTTGTTTTTGCCGGTCAAATCCCGGCTGCTTGATGAAGCCATTCCAGAGCAGTTGCGTGCCGGCAAAAACAGCGAAGGTGCTACCCCATGGTTCGGTTTTTCGACCCGGGCACGCGTCATTGTCTACAACAAGGCCCATGTCAAACCCGAGAACGTTGCAACCTATGAACAACTGGCCGACCCGATCAACAAAGGCAAGCTGTGTATCCGCTCCGGCTCGCATCCCTACAACTTGTCCTTGTTTGGCTCTGTCATGGAGCATCTGGGCACGCCAGCGACCGAACAGTGGCTCAAAGGCATGGTCACCAACATGGCCCGCTCACCCAAGGGCGGCGACACCGACCAGATCAAGGGGGTGGCCGCTGGAGAATGTGGCGTGGCCATTACCAACACCTACTATCTGGCGCGGCTGATGCGCTCAGACAAAGCGGAAGACAAGGCGGTTGTGGACAAAGTGGGCGTGGTGTTTCCGAACCAGAGCAGCTGGGGCACACACATCAACATCGCTGGTGGCGCAGTGGCCAGACACAGCAAAAACCAGGCCAATGCCATCAAATTTTTGGAGTACCTTGCCAGTCCGGCCGCCCAGAATCATTTTGCCAACGGCAACAATGAATGGCCGGCGGCACGCGGCGCCAGTATCGCCAACCCGGCGTTGCAGGCCATGGCCGGCGGCAACTTCAAAAGTGAAACCATCCACATCAGCGTGGTCGGTGCCAATCAGGTCAAAGTCCAGCAATTGCTAGACCGCGTCGGCTTTAAATAAACCTCCACCCGCCCCATCTCCGGGGCTTTGTATCCAGGAAGGGGCAAGACCGGATGTGTCTGCCCTACCTCGGCATCATCAGTTGGCTGTTGCCTCTTGCGCTTCCGGCTTGGATTTGCCTTCTTTCTTGGGCAAAGGTGTGATGTCCAACAAAACCTCGGTCTTGCTGTCGTCCTTGTCGTCAAGGTCCACCGTCAGCCGGCCGCCGTCGGTCAAGCGACCAAACAGCAGTTCATCGGCCAGGGCTCGGCGAATGGTGTCCTGAATCAGCCGTTGCATCGGGCGGGCGCCCATCAGCGGATCAAAACCCTTCTTGGCCAGATGCTTGCGCAGTTTGTCGGTGAAGGTGACGTCCACTTTCTTGTCGGCCAACTGGGCTTCCAGTTGCAACAGGAACTTGTCCACCACCCGCAGGATGACTTTTTCATCCAGCGCCTTGAAGCTGACGATGGCATCAAGCCGGTTGCGGAACTCCGGCGTGAACAGGCGCTTGATATCAGCCATTTCATCACCGGACTCACGCGGATTGGTGAAGCCGATGGCCGCCTTGTTCATGGTCTCGGCACCCGCATTGGTGGTCATGATGATGATGACGTTGCGGAAGTCCGCCTTACGGCCATTGTTGTCGGTCAGCGTTCCGTGGTCCATCACCTGCAGCAGCACGTTGAAGATGGCTGGATGGGCTTTCTCAATTTCATCAAGCAACAGCACGCAGTGCGGCTTCTTGGTGATGGCTTCGGTCAACAAACCACCCTGGTCGAAACCGACATAACCCGGAGGCGCACCAATCAGCCGGCTCACCGCGTGTTGTTCCATGTATTCGCTCATGTCAAAGCGAATCAGCTCAATGCCCATGATGTAGGCCAGTTGTTTGGCCGACTCGGTTTTGCCAACACCGGTGGGGCCGCTGAACAAAAAGGCACCAATCGGTTTGTCACCCTTGCCCAGACCCGAACGCGCCATCTTGACTGCTGAAGCCAGCATGTCCAGCGCCTTGTCCTGACCAAACACCACGTTTTTCAGGTCACGCTCCAGGGTTTTGAGCTTGCCACGGTCGTCATTCGACACATTGGCAGGCGGAATGCGGGCGATCTTGGCCACGATGTCCTCGACTTCCGCCTTGGTGATGATTTTCTTGCGCCGCGACGGCGGCAGGATCCGCTGTGCCGCACCGGCCTCGTCAATCACATCAATCGCCTTGTCCGGCAGATGGCGGTCATTGATGTATTTGGCGCTGAGTTCAGCTGCGGCCTGCAGTGCCCCCAGCGCATATTTGACACTGTGATGCTCTTCAAACCGGGATTTGAGTCCCTTGAGGATGTCCACCGTCTGCTCGACCGAGGGCTCCACCACATCCACCTTCTGGAAACGGCGCGACAGCGCGGCATCCTTCTCGAAAATGCCGCGGTATTCGGTGAACGTGGTGGCACCAATACACTTGAGCGCACCCGAACTCAGCGCCGGTTTGAGCAGGTTGGAGGCGTCCAGCGTGCCCCCCGAGGCGGCTCCCGCACCAATGAGCGTGTGGATTTCATCAATGAACAAAATGGTGTTGGGCTTGTCCTTGAGCGACTTCAACACCCCCTTGAGGCGCTGCTCGAAATCACCCCGGTATTTGGTCCCGGCCAGCAAAGCCCCCATGTCCAGTGAGTAAACCACCGCCTCAGCCAGAATCTCCGGCACATCCTTTTGCGTGATGCGCCAGGCCAAGCCTTCGGCGATGGCAGTTTTGCCCACACCGGCTTCCCCCACCAGCAGCGGGTTGTTCTTGCGACGCCGGCACAGGATCTGGATGACGCGTTCAACCTCATACTCACGGCCAATCAGCGGATCGATCTTGCCGTCTCTGGCCAACTGATTGAGGTTTTGGGTGTATTGCTCCAGTGGAGAAGACTTCTCGTTCCGGTCTGCGCCCTCTTCCGCTTCGGCCTGGCTCTCACCCGACTTGGCAGGCTCAGGTGGGTCGCTCTTCTTGATGCCATGGGCAATAAAGTTCACCACATCCAACCGTGTCACGCCCTGCTGGTGCAGGTAATAAACAGCGTGAGAATCCTTCTCGCCAAAAATGGCCACCAGCACGTTGGCACCGGTCACTTCCTTCTTACCGCTACCGGTGGACTGCACGTGCATGATGGCGCGCTGGATCACGCGCTGAAAACCCAGCGTCGGCTGAGTGTCCACGTCATCCGTGCCCGCCACCTGGGGCGTGTTGTCTTTGATGAAGGTCACCAGGGATTTGCGCAGGTCGTCGATATTGGCCGAGCAGGCGCGCAACACTTCGGCCGCACTCGGGTTGTCCAACAGGGCCAGCAACAGGTGCTCCACCGTGATGAACTCATGGCGCTGCTGGCGCGCCTCAACAAACGCCATATGAAGACTGACTTCCAATTCTTGGGCAATCATGGGGTTCCTTTAATAGCTTTGTTTCAAGCGTTAACTGTAATCTGAATTGAAATCAGGGTGTGCGTCAAAGGATTCAAGTACTCAGGACTCCACGGGTTCGGAAATACATTGCAAAGGGTGGCCGGCCTTGTTGGCCGCCTCCAACACCTGGCTGACCTTGGTGGCTGCCACATCACGCGTATAAACACCACACACCCCGCGGCCATCCAGGTGAATCTTCAGCATGATCTGCGTCGCCGTTTCCAGATCCTTGCCAAAGTACTCCTGGATCACGATCACCACAAACTCCATCGGCGTGTAGTCGTCATTGAGCATGACCACCTGGTACAACTTGGGTGGACGTGTTTTCTGGGTGCGCCGCTCCAGCACCACGGTGCCATCCGGGGCAATTTCGTCAGCCTGAACCGGACGTGGCGGGACAATTTTTGGTGGTTTTGTACTCATGAAATCATTCTATCGAGCCACTCAGCCTGCTGCTGTTCTGTGGCAAATGGAGACACTCACTCTGGATTCAAGCCCTCAAGGTGCTCAACCAGCGGTCAACATCGGCCGGGTCATGAAAGGTACGCACCGCATCAAAGGCCAGTTGGGCTTGCGGATAACAGCGCCGTAACAAGTTCAGCCACTGTTTGAGCCGCCCGGTTCGCTGACCCACGGTCAGGTGGAGACACACCTGCCGCCAGAAGTCCGCCACCAGCGGCAACAGCTGTTCCCAGCTCAGGGCGGTGAGCCCCTCGATCGCGCCTTCTTTTGAGCTGCCACCGGCGTCAGCGGCCAAAATGGCGCGCGCCAACCCCGGATTCGCCACCATGCCGCGCCCCAACATCAGTGCCTGGCAGCCGCTGGCGACACGGCAAGCCTGGGCATCGGCCACCGTCCAGATCTCGCCGTTGGCCACCACCGGAAACTTCACCACCTGAGCAATGTCGGCGATCCGCTCCCAATAAGCTGGCGGCCGGTAACCATCCACCTTGGTACGGGCATGCACCACCAGCTCACTGGCCCCACCGGCCTCAATCGCCAGCGCACACTCTTCGGCCCGACGGTCGTCGTTCAAACCCAGGCGCATCTTGGCGGACACCGCCAGAGGCACGGGCACCGCCCGGCGCACCGCCGACACAATCTGGTACAGCAATTCAGGCTCATCCAGCAGGGCCGAGCCACCACGATGCCGGTTCACCACTGGCGACGGACAGCCAAAGTTCAGGTCAACGCCATCCGGCCCCAGACTGGCCAGGAAGGCCGCGTTCTCGGCCAGACACACCGGGTCAGACCCCAACAGTTGCGGGCGTACCGGCACACCGGCAGCAGTTTTGCCCCCCTGTCGCAGTTCAGGCACCTCACGCAAAAACACCCGCTCGGGCAACAGCGTGTCGGTGATACGGATGAATTCGGACACACAGCGGTCCACCCCGCCGACACGGGTCAGGATGTCGCGCAGCACAAAGTCGAGCAGGCCCTCCATCGGGGCAAGAAGCAAGGTCATGGGGCAGGTCCGTTCATTGGGCGGGTATTGTGGCGGCAATCACAGCGCGCTCGGCTGGCGGCGCCATTTACTTTTGACAGGGTGGCAACGCCTGCTTACATTAACGGGGCTTTTCATAACAAATCATTGATGCCGAGGAGACATATGACCATCAAAGTCACGATTGATCTGGGTTACGAACTGGCCGTCAAGGCCGACTTCCAAACCGTTTTTGACACCCTGTCGGACGTTCCCACGTCGGCCAGCTTTTTCCCCAAAGTCGACAAACTGGTGGATCTGGGCGACGGCGCCTACCGCTGGGAAATGGCCAAAATCGGTCTGCCGCAGATCAATCTGCAAACCATTTATGCCTCCAAATATGTCGCCAACCGCGCCAAGGGTACGGTGGTCTGGACCCCGATCGAGGGTGAAGGCAATGCCCTGGTCTCGGGCAGCTGGAAGATCGTGGACAAGAAAAAATCCACCCACATCACATTTGGCACCCAAGGCGAACTGACACTGCCCTTGCCCGGCCTGATGAAAATGGTGGT
>NZ_JAQTWM010000103.1 GCF_028689305.1 Rhodoferax sp.
GGGTATGAAGATCGCTCAATCCGCCGTTGCGCTGCAAAGCTGGCATGCCAGCGCCTCGGTGCAAACCCAGTCCATCCAGGCGCGGGCCTGGGTGGGTAGCCAGCGGCCAGACTTTGAAGGCCGCAACACCACCACGCGCCGGGCCGATGCCGGGGTTCAGTTGACGCTGTCTGGCGCTGCCCGCGCCAGCGTGCGGGCAGATGCCGCCCAGCGGACCAGGCCATGTGAGACCACCACCAGCGACGCCGCCTGTGACGTGGAGCCGCGCCTGCGGGTCCTGATGGACATGGTGCAGGCCATCACCGGCCGGGCGGTCAAGGTGTTTCACGCCAGCGAGTTGCGCGGCCAGCCGACACCGGCCACACCGGCGGCGCCACAGCCAGCGCAGGCACAGGCTGACGCCACGGCCACTGCGGTGCAAGGCTGGGGGGTGGAGGTGGACAGCCACAGCACGCTGCAGGAGTCCGAAACCACCCAGGTACAGGCCCAGGGCACTGTACTCACCGCCGACGGGCAACGCATCTCTTTTGCGTTGACCCTGACCATGGCGCGCTCGTTTGAGCAAACCACCGATGTCGCCGTGCGCCTGGGTGACGCGGTGCGCAAGGACCCGCTGGTGATCAACTTTGACGGCCAGGGGGTGACGCTGACCGACACCCAGTTTGCCTTTGACCTCGAAGGTGATGGCCAGAACGAGTCCATCGCCATGGTCGGTGGCGGCAGCGGTTTTCTGGTGCTGGACCGCAACCACGATGGCCAAGTCAACGACGGCACCGAATTGTTTGGCCCGCGCAGTGGCGATGGTTTTGCCGATCTGGCCCAGTACGACCAGGACGGCAACCAGTGGATTGACGCCAACGATGCCATCTACAGCCAGCTTGGCGTCTGGCAGCGTGACACCGATGGGCAGGACCGCTACAGCAGCCTGGCCGATCACAAGGTCGGGGCGCTTTACCTGGGCCGGGTTGACAGCCCGTTTTCCGTGAACACAGCGGCCAACCAGACCCTGGGGCAGGTGCGCAGCACCGGGCTGTTTTTATACGAATCCGGTCAGTCTGGCACCGTACAGCAGGTGGATCTGTGAGGTCTTGCCCGGCCAGACCAGTGTGACCCGGGGACGGGGCATCACACGCGCCCATCCCCTGCCGGAACCAAACCACACCGGCCTTGAGCCACAATAACGGATTGGGCCCCAGCGCCTGCTCTTGTTTTCATGTGTCATGACCTACTGCGTCGCCATCAAACTCAATGCCGGACTCGTTTTTTTGTCCGACTCCCGCACCAACGCCGGGTTGGACCAGATCAGCACCTTTCGCAAGATGATCGTCTACGAAAAACCCGACGACCGCTTCATGGTGCTGCTGTCGGCCGGCAACCTGAGCATCTCGCAGTCGGTGCGCGAAATCCTGCAGATTGAGCAGCTCAAGGAGCACCCGGACGGCGACCCGATCACGATCTGGAACGCCAAAAGCATGTTCGACGCCGCCCGCGTGCTGGGCGCGGCCATTCGCCATGTGTACGAACGTGATGGCGCCTCGCTGAAGGCGGCCGGGGTGGATTTCAATGTGTCGCTGATATTTGGCGGTCAGATCAAGGGTGAAGGCATGCGCCTGTTCCAGGTGTATTCCGCCGGCAACTTCATCGAAGCCACCCCCGAGACGCCCTACTTCCAGGTGGGCGAATCCAAATACGGCAAGCCGGTGCTGGACCGCGTGATCACCCCCAACACGCCGCTGGACGAAGCCGCCAAGTGTGCGCTGGTGTCCATGGACTCAACGCTCAAGTCCAACCTGTCGGTCGGACTGCCGCTGGATCTGGTGGTGTATGAGGCCAACCGCTTCCAGACCGACAAGGTGGTGTGTATTGACGACAACAACCCGTATTTCAAAATGCTGCACAACAGCTGGGGGGTCAAGCTGCGCGAAGTGTTTGACAGCATTGAAGACCCGATGTGGAACGGCGAGACCACCAGCGTGCCGCTGATGCAACCGGCCAGCCGCAGCCTGCCGCTGAAAAAAATCGCCACCCCGCAAGACAAGCTGATCTGAGCCCGGACCAGACCGTGCCCACACCATCGCCCATGAACATCGTTTTTTCCCATGCCAACAGCTTCGGTGCCAGCACCTATGGCGTGTTGTTCAAGGCGCTCAAGAGACGTAGCCTGTCCGTCAAGGCCATTGAGCAGTTCGGCCACGACCCGAACTACCCGGTGACCAGCAACTGGCCGCACCTGGTGCAGCAGCTGATTGACTTTGCCCAGGCCGAAGTGGACCAGGCCGGGGCACCGGTGTTTCTGGTGGGCCACTCGCTGGGCGGGTTCCTGAGCCTGATGGCCGCGGCCAAGGCACCCCAACTGGCGCGTGGTGTGCTGCTGCTGGATGCCCCCATTCTGGGCGGCTGGCGCGCCAGTGCGCTGGGTATGGCCAAACACACGCGGCTGGTCGGCACCGTGTCCCCCGGCGCGGTGAGCCGACGCCGGCGCCAGCAGTGGACCAACCAGGCCGAGGCGCTGGCGCATTTTCAAGGCAAAAAGGCCTTTGCCAAATGGGACCCGGCGGTGCTGGCCGACTACATCACCCACGGCACCCGCGACGCCGTGATCGACGGTGACACCCGGCGTGTGCTGAGTTTTGAGCGCGATGTGGAAACCGCCATCTACAACACCCTGCCGCACAACCTGCCTGCACTGCTGCGCCAGCACCCGCTGCGCTGCCCGGTGGCTTTTATTGGCGGGACCCACTCCGCTGAAATGAAACAGGTTGGCATGGCCATGACCGAACGCATCACCAAGGGCCGCATCATGATGCTGGACGGCTCACACCTGTTTCCGATGGAACGGCCACTGGTGACCGCTGCTGCCATGGAAGCGGCGCTGCTGAACCTGACCACCCTGACCGCCTGAGCGGCAGCCACTCACTTGCTTGGCGGCGGTTCCGAAACCGCGCGCGGCAAAAAAACGGTGAAGGTGGCCCCCTTGCCCAGCTCACTGGTCACCTCGATGTGGCCGCCGTGTTTCTTGACAATGTCATAAGACAGCGACAGCCCCAGGCCGGTGCCCTTGCCCACCGGTTTGGTGGTGAAAAATGGGTCGAAAATTTTTGGCAGATGCTCCGGCGCAATGCCTTTGCCGGTGTCCTGCACTCGAACCCAGACCTGTTGTTCGTCAAAGCCAGTGCTGATCACGATCCGGCCCTTGTCCGGCAGCGCCTGCGAGGCATTGACCAGCAGGTTCATGAACACCTGATTGAGCTGGAACGGATGGCATCTGACCTGTGGCAGGCCGGCAAATTCCTTCACCACCTCGGCCTTGTACTTGAGCTCATTCCAGACCACCCGCAAGGTGCTTTCCAGCCCGGTTTCCAGGTCGGCCCACTGGAATTCGACGTCGTCCACATGGGAGAAATTCTTCAGATCCTGCACGATGCGTGTCACCCGCTTGACGCCATCGAGCGACTCGTTCAGCAGTTCAGCAATGTCGCCACACATGAACGCGTAGTCCAGCTCCTGCTTGATCGCCCTGATCTGCTGCTGCGTGGCTGCAGGCAACTCGGCCTCGGCCTGCTGATAAGCCGCCAGCAAACGCATCAGATTGGTCACATACGCCTGCAAGGAACCCAGGTTGGAACTGACAAAGCCCACCGGGTTGTTGATCTCATGCGCCACGCCGGCGGCCAACTGGCCAATCGACGCCATACGCTCGGACTGCAGCAACTGGCCCTGGGTGGCTTCCAGCCGCCGCAGCAGCTCAGCCATGTGTTCCTTTTCGGCATACAGCGTTTCGTTGAGCACCTGCAGGTCAGCGGTACGCTCCTGCACCCGTGCCTCAAGCTGATCGCGTGAGTCGCGCAGTGCCTGGGCATCCAGCGTGCGCTGGGTAATGTCCTGGACGCTGAAAACGCGCCCGATGATTTGTTCATTCAGGTGCTGTGGTCGCGAGCTGAGCTCAAACACCCGGCCATCGTGATGGTGCACGGTGTCCTTGGTTTCTGCCGGATCCACAATCGCACGCAGGCGGGTGCGCACCAGATCCGACTCCTGCACCGACTGGGCGACAAAGGCCAGGATGCCTTCGTCATTCTGCGCCTGCAGCAGCTTCTCGGGCAAGGCCCACATGCTGCCAAACAGCCGATTCATGCTATTGACCTGGCCACGCCAGTCCACCACCAGAATCCCGTTGCCGGTGGATTCCAGCGTGGCTCGCAATTGCGACAGTGTCTGCGCCAACGCGTCCTGCACCTGACGCACACTTTGCGTCTGCGTTGCCAACACCAGCAACAGTTGGGACCCCTCATGCTCCAGCCGCCGGATCGACTTGCTCACCGTCAGCAAGTCACCGCTGGCGCACAGGTACTGGTCTTCCTGGTGCTGGACTTCCAGGCAATGGCCGTTACGAACATCCTCCCAGTAAAACACGTCCTGCAACGCACTTTCGACATCAGTGATGGACATGCCCGTGAGCTGCTGGGCCGTGTAGCCCAGCGCATTGGCCACCGATGCATTGGCCATCACGATGCGCAGCGTCGCCTGGTCCACCAACAGCATCATCGTCGGGCTGTGGTCAAGCATGAGCCGGGCCAGATCACTCACACGCCGCCCCCTGGTGAACGTTTTGCTGCCGCATCAAAGTAATAACTCACCCGCTTGCGCGGGTTCAGGTAGGCATACACCTCGCGCGGCACCTGAGCGGGCCGAATGGCCTTGGCAATGTTGAGATCGGTTTCCAGGTCCATGTCCAGCAGCATGGCTTCTTCCTTGGGCACTTCGGCGTTGTACACCAGCACAACCGGCTTCATGGGCCGGGTCGTGTTGACCGTGGACACCAGACCGACAGCCCCATTGGACAACTGCACGATCGTGCCCGGTGGATACACCCCCAGACAACGGATGAACACCTTCAGCAGTTGGGGGTCGAACTTGCTGCGCAATTTGGCAAACATGAGTGACAGCGCCTCATGGGGTGTCAGGGCATCGGCCACCGCAGCCGGGTTACACAACTCGTTGTAATAGTTGGCAATGGCCACCATCCGCGACAGCAGGCTGATCGACTCACCTTTGAGTTTGGCCGGATAACCGCTGCCATCAAACAACTCGTGATGCTCGCCAATGATGGCAATGGCGCCGGGTGCCAGGTTCATGCGTTTGGCGATCGCCACCCCGTAAACCGGGTGCTGTTCAAAAAAATTGCGTTCGGCAGGCGTCAGCGCCTCGGTTTTCATCAGAATCCGGGCCGGCACCTCTTTCTGCCCAATGTCGTGCAACAACGCCCCGACCCCCAGTACGCCCACCACCTCAGCTGGCAGCTTCAGGTCACGCGCCATCATCATGGACAACATCGTGACGTTCAAGGAATGAAAATACGTTTCTTCCCCGCCGAGCTTGTCGCCCATCACCTGAATCGCCAGCTCCGGCGCACTGAGAATGGATTCGGCAATCTGGTCAACCAGCCGGGTGGTCTGCTGCAGTGTTTCAACCGGGCGGCTCAGCAGGTTCTTGTCAATCTCCCGCAACGTGTTGGCGGTGTGGGCAAAAGCTTTTTCAATGCGCTGCGCCGTCTGGCGGCGCTGCTGGATCTGTCCGATCAGGGCACGCTTGGCCTGCATCACCTCTGCGGTTTCCGCTGGCGCCGTTGCCGCCGCAAGCACACTGACCGTCGCGGCAACACCTGCCGGCACCGGCTGCGGCGTGCTGCTGTCCATCGGGGTCGCGGGGTCGCTGAGTTCGGGACTGCAACGCACGGTCTTCAGGCCCAGGCTGCGGATGACCCGGATCTCGTCCGCGGAACTGATCTTGAACTGGCTGAAGGCAAACGGGTGGTCAAACCACTTCAGGTCAAGGTAGACATACAGCCCCACCCGAAGCTGGTCCATCGTGACAAGGTTTGGGGTGTCCATGGCATCAAGCCGCCCAGGTCACCACACCTGTCCAGGCGGTCACCAGCACCACCAAACCAAACCCAATGCGGTAGTAGGCAAAACCCACAAAACTGTGGCTGGCAATGTAGCGCAGCAACCAGCGAATGCACAGCCAGGCACTCAGGAAAGACACCACCAGTCCGACGCCAAACAACGGCAGATCGGCCAGCGAGAGCAGCGCCCGCTCCTTGTACAGGCTATAGGCGCCGGCCCCCACCAGGGTCGGAATGGCCAGGTAAAACGAATAGTCAGTGGCCGCCTTGCGCGACAGGCCCAGCAACATACCGCCAATGATGGTGGCACCGCTGCGGCTGGTGCCCGGAATCATCGCCAGACACTGCACCAAGCCCACTTTCAGCGCGTCCATCGGGGTCATGACGTCGGCGTCATTCACTCGCACCGTCGCCGGGTTGGCCTGCTGGCGACGTTCGGCCCACAGAATCACCAAACCACCAAGAATAAAAGTGCTGGCCACCACCACCGGGGTGAACAGGTGCGCCTTGATGGCCTTGCCAAACAGCAGGCCCAGCAGCACCGCCGGGGAAAACCCGATCACCACATTCAGGGCCAGACGCTGTGCCTGTTGCCCGGTAGGCAAGGCCAGCACAGTGGTGCGGATCTTTTGCCAGTACACCAGGATCACGGCGAAGATGGCGCCAGTCTGGATGGCGATGTCAAACACCTTGGCCTTCTCGTCGTCGAACCCCAGCAAGGCACCGGCCAGGATCAGGTGCCCGGTCGATGAAATCGGCAGGAATTCGGTCAAGCCCTCCACCACGCCCATGATGGTGGCCTTGATCAGCAACACAATATCCACAGTCCCTCCTTGTTCTGGGCGCAATTATCCTCCGCGCATCCTTCACAAACACCATTCACCCCCAGGAAAACGACTTTCGTCGCGCGGACAGGCAGGTCGTACCGACTTTCAGGAACAATAGAGCGGTCATGCATCAAAAGCCGAATTTCCAGCGCCTGCTCCTGGTGATCATTTTCAACACCGTGATCGCCCTGGGCATCAGTGTGTTCACCTCACACGGCCTGTGGGTCAATTGGGTCCACTCGCAATGTATCGGCATGAGCATCTGGGCGCTGACCGATTTTGGCCAGTTCTGGCTGATTCCGGACATCGAGCACCAGTGGCGCCGGCTGTTCCTGCTGGTACCGGTATCGGTGACGCTGGGTTATGTGGTGGGCAGTGCCATGGCGCGTGCCCTGCTGCCGGTCGGCAGCCTGGGGGTTGGCGGCAAACCCGCCGAACTGGAACTGGGGTTCCTGTTCGTCAGCCTGATCGCCGGCGGCGTCATCACCTACTACTTCATGAGCCGCGAACAACTGGCACGGGCACGTGCCGACATCGCCCGCAGCCAACGCCAGGCCGCCGAAGCCCAGCTCATGCTGCTGCAAGCCCAGCTCGAACCCCACATGCTGTTCAACACCCTGGCCAATCTGCGCGCGCTGATTGCGCTGGACCCGCCGCAGGCCCAGGCCATGCTGGACCGGATGGTGGCCTATCTGCGCGCCACCCTGAACTCATCCCGCGTCACTGCCCACCCCTTGCAGGCCGAGTTTGACCGCCTGCGCGACTACCTGGAGCTGATGGCCGTGCGCATGGGGCCGCGCCTGCACTATGTGCTGGATTTACCGCCGGAACTCGCTGCCCAGCCGGTGCCACCGCTGTTGCTGCAGCCACTGGTGGAAAACGCCATCAAACACGGCCTGGAACCCAAGGTCGAAGGTGGCCGCATCAGCGTGCGCGCCACCCGGACGCAGGATCACATCACGCTGGAGGTGGAAGACACCGGCGTCGGCCTGTCGGCCGACCCGACCCCACCCGACGGCTTCGGGCTGGCCCAGGTGCGCGAACGGCTGGCCACTACCTACGGCGCCAAAGGAACTATAGAATTAATAGCTGCTAATCAAGGTAACACGCGGGCCAGAGTCACTTTTCCTCTGGAAAAACATGCTTAAACGTATCCGTGTCGAACAGTTGAAGTTGGGGATGCATCTGAAGGAGTTTTGCGGCTCCTGGATGGAACACCCCTTCATCAGGACCAGCTTTGTGCTGACCGATCCCAAGGACATCGAAGCCATTCTGGCCTGCAGCATCAGGGAAGTCTGGATTGATACCGACAAGGGGCTGGACGTTCCGGCCGGGGAAACTGCGCTGACGCTTGCCGAAACTGAAGCCGAGGTTCAAACCACGCTGCCACACCCCAAAGCGCTGCCGCGCCAGACCACCCCGGTGCCCATCGCCGCTGAAATTGAGCAGGCCTCGCGCATTTGCCAACAAGCCCAACAAGCGGTCATCTCCATGTTTGAAGAGGTTCGTATGGGCAAGGCCGTGGATGTGGGCGGCGCCAAACATCTGGTGGAAGAAATTTCCGAATCGGTCGCCCGCAACCCAGGCGCCATCATCAGTCTGGCGCGCCTGAAAACCGCCGACGACTACACCTACATGCATTCGGTGGCGGTGTGCGCCATGATGGTGGCCCTGGCCCGCCAGCTTGGCCTGGACGAAACCCAGACCCGCTCCTGCGGCACCGCCGGGCTGCTGCATGACGTGGGCAAGATCGCCATCCCCAACGACATTCTCAACAAGCCGGGGAAGTTGACCGAGGCCGAATTCGACCTGATGAAAACACACCCGCTCGAAGGCCACCGGCTGCTGCAGAACAGCCCCGGCGTCGACCCGGTGGCGTTGAGTGTGGCGCTGCTGCACCACGAAAAGGTCGACAGCTCGGGCTACCCCCAGGGTCTGCGGGACGATGAGATCAGCCTTTATGTCAAGATGGCCTCGGTCTGCGATGTGTACGATGCCATCACCTCCAACCGCCCCTACAAGGCGGGCTGGGACCCGGCCCAGTCCCTGCACAAAATGGCCGAATGGTCCAAAGGGCATTTTGATCTGCACGTGTTCCAGGCCTTTGTCAAAAGCATGGGCATCTACCCGATCGGCTCGCTGGTGCGTTTGAGTTCAGGGCGCATTGGCGTGGTCACGGAACAGTCGCCCAGAAGCCTGACCACACCGGTGGTCAAGGTGTTTTTTTCCACCAAGTCCAATCTGCGTATGGGGCCGATGTTGCTTGATTTATCAAAAAAAGACACCACCGAAACCATCATCAACCGCGAAGACCCCCAGCAGTGGCAATTCCCTGACCTTCATGAGTTATGGTCAGGCTTACCCAACCTGGGGCGCCATTTCTGACGCTGCGCCTTGCACCATGGCCCTGCACCCGACTGCCCTGATCGCCGAAGACGAACCCCTGCTCGCCGCTGCGCTGCAGACTGAACTGGCGCACGCCTGGCCCGAGCTGCGTGTGCTCGCGACCGTGGGCGACGGCCACTCCGCCGTGGCGCAAGCCCTGGTGCTGAAGCCGGACGTGCTGTTCTTCGACATCCGCATGCCCGGCCAGACCGGCCTGGACGCCGCCGCCGAACTGGCCGAGCGCTGGGAGACCGGCGCGGCGGGCGCGCGTCCCTTCCCGGCTCTCGTGTTCGTGACCGCCTACGACGACTACGCGGTGCAGGCGTTCGACGCCCAGGCGGCGGACTACCTGCTCAAGCCAGTGCAGGTGGACCGGCTGCAAAAAACCGTAGAAAAATTGAGGAAAGCCAGCGTTAAAAGGTCATTTATCGCTATGGAATCAGAAGCATCCATGGAGCCCGTGCTGGCCCAGCTGCGCGCGCTGCTGGCCCCGCAGGCCGCCAACCCGGTGGCCCGGCTGAGCGTGATCCCGGCCAGCCTGGCCGGCACAGGCGGCGCCAGCATCCGCATGGTGCCGGTGGACGAGGTACTGTATTTCGAGGCCGCCGACAAGTACGTGCGCGTGCTCACGGCCAGCGCCGAGTACCTGATCCGCACCCCGCTCAAGGAACTGCTGCCACAGCTGGATGCGCAGACCTTCTGGCAGGTTCACCGCAGCACCGTGGTGCGCGCCAGCGAGATCGACACCGTGACCCGCGACGAGGCCGGAAAGTTCAGCCTGTCCCTGCGCGGCAGAACAGGAAAACTCCCGGTGAGCCGGCTCTACGCGCATCTGTTCAAGGCGATGTAAGGCCGGTTAGCGCGGTTGCAACGGGCGTTGTCGCCGCCAGTCTTTCGCACGCCAGCCGGGTTTGATCGTCCATCGGAAAATAGCTCTCGATTCGCAGCTCATCCAGTGTGACCTGCTGAGGCGCGGAGAAAACCGTCACCGCCGTCAAAAAGCCAAGCGCCAGCGGGCCACGTTCAAGTTGCAGCGAAAGCGTGGGTTCACAAATGCCCGAAAAGTCAGGATGGCGCCAGGATGGCGGTACATCCGGATAGGCCAGCACGCGCTTCAGCAATGCCCAAAGACGGGCATCATCCGGGCGGCTCAAGGCCTCACGGTGGAGACGGGAGATCATGTACTGTCCTACCCGTGGCCAGTTTTTGATGAATGGGCGCGCCAATTGGGGGTCAAACACCAGCCCATACAAATTCACCGTCATCAGCAAGCGGGCCGGGTCAACGACGAAGTGCGAAAACACGGTATTTGCCGCATCGTTGGTGCGAAGCACGTCATACCCAGCGTTCATCACGACCAGCGGAAAAGGTTCCTGCTGGCGCAACATGTGCGCGATGGTCCTGCCAATGACAGGGTCAATGGTATCCAGCGCCGGTTCAGGAAACCGGGCCGGGAAAGAAGCGGCACGAAGCACGGTGTTTTGGTCCCTCAAAGGAAGCGCAAGCGTGCTCATCAGGCGCAGCACCATCTCTTCGCTCGGACTGGCGCGTCCTGACTCCAAAAAACTCAAGTGGCGCGCCGACACATCGGCGGCCATTGCCAGATCAAGTTGGGACAGCCCGCGGCGTCCACGCCAGTACTTGAGCAGGGCGCTGAATAGTTTGTCGGCCATGCGGGCACTTTAGCAGCTACGCCAAACCCGGCAATTACCTCATCTGGTAGTTGCCGGCCGCTGGTGGAATCGAGATCATCATGAAAATCTTCACAAGGAAATCTGATGACCCGAAAAACGTTTCTGGCCCTTGCCGCAGTCATCGCATTGGGTGTTGGCACCGTCGCCTTGCTGTTCCCCGCCGATTTATTGGCCAGCAAGGGCACTGTACCCAGCGAAGCCGCCAATTTGTGGATGCGTGAAGTCGGCGTACTGCTGGTCTGCATTGGCGTCATAGCCA
>NZ_JAQTWM010000104.1 GCF_028689305.1 Rhodoferax sp.
CATCCATGCCGCCTTCATCAAAGATGGCCTTCCATGTGTATACGGTTTGCCGTGCCACGCCGACTTCCAGGGCAATTTCGGCGGGTCGCTTGCCTTTTTGCAGGAGTCGTCCAGCGCGGATGCGCTTTCTTGTTGCTTCGTCCAAACGTTTTGCTGCCATGCTTCATCTCTCCAATCAACGGGGTGGGGATATAACGCATGAAGCGGCAATCGGCTGTCATGTTTTTTGAAAAGATCAATAGATGCTGCAACCGCTGCGGAACCAGCGGCATCAGCACCGGTCTTTTCTTTTTTCTCTACTTTGGCGAAAAGAACACCCGGACAACGGAAAACACTTGGTCAGATATATAGAATGGCCGCACAGACTTATTGCATGTGCGTAATGGCATCATCCGCAACGAATGACCTTGAAAACCGGAAATGTGAAGGTGTCAAATTGACAGATCACTCAGAGAATGAACATGCCCAAGGCAAAAAAGCGCTGACCAGCCAGACGTTGCTGCGAGGCCTTGACGTCATTGAAGCCGTAGCGAATGAACCTCTGAGTATTTCCATCATTGCTAAAAACACCGGGATCAGCTACGGCACAGCACACCGCATCGTCTCCGTCCTAGTGCAACGCCACTATCTCAAGCCTGATAGTGGAAAGGGCTTTTCATTGGGTCGGAAGGTCCTGGAACTCGGCTTCATGGCTTTCCATCAAACCGCCCTGACGCGCATTGCTCATCCGTTTTTGGAGCAACTTGCCAGGGAGACGCTCGATACGGTGCATTTGGCACGTATCGAAACGGATTCAGTGATTTATCTCGACAAGATTTCCAACCAACGCTCGGTGGAGATCAGCTCACGCATTGGGGGGCGCAAGCCCCTCATTTCTACCGGAGTCGGCAAAGCGCTCATCTTGGATTGGAGCGAAGAGGAATGGTGTGCTTTGTATCACCGCGATGCACACCTGCTTCGAGAAGAGACCACAGTGACACAATGGGTGGAGTTGATGCGCCGTTACGCGCAGAGCGGGTATGCCTTTGACCTTGGCGAAGATGCGCAGCCCATTCGTTGTGTTGCTGCACCCGTGCGTGATGGCAGTCGCAAAATTGTGGCCGCCATCAGTGTCTCAAGCACCGTGGTGTACATGCCCTCCGAACGGATGCAGATGCTGATTCCCATGGTCAAGGATGTGGCCACAAAAATCAGCGCAGAACTGGGTATGCGCACGTGACGATGGGCTTCGGGTGCCAGATGAGGGTCTGGTGACCCGGATGACGCGAATAGGCCTTACAGGATTTTCCCGGGATTGAGGATGTTGCCCGGATCCATGGCCTGTTTCAAAACCTTCATCAACGCAATCTCTGCTGTACTGCGGCTATGGCCCAGCCACTGTTTCTTGTGCAAGCCAATGCCATGCTCGGCCGACACAGAACCACAAAAGTCGCGAACAACGGCATAGAACTTCTCTTCAACCTGGTGTTCAGTGATGCCATCTTGAGGAATAGGGCCAACCACCGCATGGATGTTGCCATCCCCCACATGACCAAAGAAAATCGCGCCGAGGTGTGCGAAGTGCAGCGTCATGACATTCCTAAGTTGTTCAACACAGTGTCCAATTTTTGAAATCGGCACGGAGAGGTCGAAATTGATGGTTGGAGCGTTGTCTTGCAACATCTGGGATACCGAGTCACGCAAGGTCCAGAAGTCTTCCGTTTCTGCGTGTGATTGCGCGATAGCTGCATCCTCAACCCAACCTTGCGCCATGGCTTCTTCCAGCATGGCTTGAAAACGTTCAGCCTCGGTTGCGGGGGAGACCCCCTGCATGTCAATCAACACATAGATCGGGTAGTGCGTGGGCAGTGGCGCCCTGGCACCCGTAATCGACGTGGCAGCGCTGTAAAAATCGGGCCACATGACCTCAAAAGCGCTGACCTGACCTGAGAGGGACTGTTGAGCGTGACGCAGGAATTGCACCACCGCGTTGAAGTCCGTCAGGGCGACCAAGGCGGTATTGGCGCCATTCACCCCTGGGTTTAGGCGCAGCACCGCTTGAGTGATCACTCCCAGCGTGCCTTCGCTACCAATAAATAGGTGTTTCAGGTCAGGACCCGCATTGTTCTTGACCATCTGATTCAACATCGACAGCACCGTGCCATCGGCCAGCACCACTTCTAGACCCAGCACCGATTCTCGTGCCATGCCGTAACGGATCACGCGATTGCCGCCGGCATTGGTCGACAGATTGCCGCCAATCTGGCACGAACCACGCGCCCCCAAATCCAGCGCGAAAAAAAATCCGGCTTGTTGTGCTGCTTCCTGAATGACTTGCAGAGGCGTGCCAGCCAGAACGGTCATGGTCGCCGAATCGGTGTCAAGGGCAGTAATGCCACTCATGCGCTCCATCGACAAGACAACGCTACCGTGGCTGGGCACGGCACCACCAGCCAAACCGGTCAGTCCACCTTGAGGCGTGATCGCTTGTCCATGTTCATGGCAAATGCGTAAAACGTTCGCGACCTGCTGCGTGCTGCGTGGCCGCACCACCGCGAGTGGAATGCCGCCGCGTTCATCGCTCCAGTCGTGCAGATACTTTTCGCTGATCTGGTTGCCGGTGAGGACTTCGGATTCACCAAGCTCCCGTATGAGAGCAGTCAAAACTGGGAGGGTGAAGTCGACGGGCGTCGAGTCGGGTGAGGGCATGAGATCAGAGGTCATAACAGCGCCTTTTGAACAAAATTTGTATATGTTGAAAGTTGTTTTTATAAATTGACAATATTTTACTATGCCGACTAAAATTTCCAGCGGGCTCATGACTTAGCGTGACCCATCAAACCATTACCAAATCTGGAGCAAATCGACATGATTTTTAAAACCCCTCAACACCTTTCACGCCGTGTTGCCATGATGCTGGGCCTCTGTGCCGTCTCGTTTGGCCTCTCCAGCCAAGCCCTTGCCGCTGGCAACATCGTGCTCAAGGTGGGGCATGCAGCAACGACCAGCAATACGGGTCACCTCGGCCTTGAGTTCATGGGCAAGGAGCTCAAAGAGAAGACCAAAGGCCGCGTCAGCATGGAGATCTTCCCGAATTCACAACTGGGCAGCGAACGCGAACTGATCGAGAGCATTCAACTGGGCAACGTGGACATGGCGTTTGTGTCATCTGCACTGCTGGGCAACTTCAACAAGCAATTTTTTGCGCTGGACATCCCTTTCATGTTCAAGGACCGTCCCAGTGTCTACCGCGTGCTTGATGGGGAAATCGGCCAGGGTCTGCTGGGCAGCCTGAACAAGGTCGGCATTCAAGGTGTGGGTTACTGGGAAAACGGTTTCCGCCAGCTGACCAACAGCAAGAAGATCATCAAAAGCCCGGAAGACCTCAAGGGCATGAAGATGCGCACCATGGAAAACGAGGTGCACATTGCCGCCTGGAAAGCCATTGGCGCCAACCCCGCGCCGCTGGCTTTTGGTGAATTGTTCACGGCGCTGCAACAAGGTACTTTTGACGCACAGGAAGGCCCGATCAACCTGTTCTACGACATGAAGTTCCAAGAAGTACAGAAGTTCATCACCAAGACCAACCATGTCTATTCACCATTTGTGGTGATGATCAATCCGGCGACGTACAAGCGCATGAGTGACGAAGACAAAAAGATCTTCGCGACAGCCTTCAACAACGCCAAGGCTTATCAGCGTGACCTGGCCCAAAAGGCCGATGCCAAGGCCGAAGCTGCGATGCCTAAGGTGACCTTCACCACGCTGACACCTCAGGAGTTTGCCAAGTTCTCGGAAAAGATGGGCCCGATCTATGACTTGGTGAAGAAAAAAGTGGGACCGGAAATCGTCGACAAGATCATCGCGGAAGTTAACAAAAAGTAACTTCGTATCTAACCAGAAGGTCATTGCGGGTTCATGCCCGCAATCCCTGAGTCCAGGCTTCCTGGATGTCGGCGCGCGTCCGGCATGTTGCACCCTTTTCTGATCAAGAAAATCACATGTTCAAAATCATCGACAAAAATCTGGAAGAAGTTTTTCTGGTGTTTCTGCTGTCGCTCATGTCAGTGCTCATAGGAGTGCAGATCGTGATGCGCTACGTGGTCGGGGAGTCCCTGACCTGGTCAGAGGAACTGGCCCGTTATTGCTTCATCTGGGCCACCTACATCGGTGTAAGTTACGCCGTCAAGGTAGGCGCCCATATTCGCGTCGATGCCGTCACGGACATGCTGCCCGTTTCGACCCGGCGTTACGTCAATCTGTTCTCGTATTTCATGTTCATCGTCTTTGCGGCGCTGGTCATGAAAGAAGGTTATGCCTTGACCGCAAAAATCTTCAGCTTTGGCCAGGAGTCCTCGTCACTCGGTCTGCCCATGGGCTACGTCTATATGGCCCCCACGGTCGGTTTTGGCTTGGTGGTGCTTCGCATTCTGCAAAAAATGGTCGAAGAAGTGCAATTGATTCGCAAGGGAGAGCCAACATGATTTCCCTTTTGCTTTTTGGTCTGTTTATCGTCTTGCTGCTGACCAGTGTTCCCATCGCAATTTCTCTGGGTCTGGCTGCCACCGGGGCACTGTTTTACAGCGGCAAGGTCAGCAGCAGCTTTATCGCGCAAGGCCTGGTCACCTCCATCGACTCATTTCCCCTGATGGCGGTGCCGTTCTTCATTTTGGCGGGCGACCTGATGGGCCATGGCGGCCTGTCCAAGCGCCTGCTTGATGTGGGCAATGTGTTTTTTGGTCGCTTTGCGGGTGGTCTGGCCATCATCGCGGTGGTGACCTGCATGTTTTTCGCCGCCATTTCCGGCTCGGGTCCCGCCACCGTGGCTGCCATCGGCACGATTCTGTTGCCTGCCATGGCGCGCGACGGTTACCCCAAGGGCTTCTCGATCGGCCTGGTCGCGTCTGCGGGCTGCATGGGCATCATCATTCCGCCCAGTATCCCGATGGTGATTTACGCCACGTCTTCCAACGTGTCGATCAGCGCGATGTTTCTGGCCGGTGTGATCCCAGGCTTGTTGATTGGTCTGTCCCTGATGGTGGTGGCCTACTACAAATCGAAAAAGAACAACTACCGCAGCTCGTCCAGAAAATATTCTGCCCGGGAAATTGTGGCCACACTCAACGACGCCAAATGGGCGCTGTTGGTGCCGATCATCATTCTGGGTGGTATTTACGGCGGCATCTTCACGCCAACCGAAGCTGCCGCCGTGGGCGTGATCTATGGTTTCATCGTAGGCACCTTCGTTTACAAGGAGCTGAAGTTCAAGGATCTGTACAAAATCATTGTCGGCTCGGCGTTGACCTCGGCCTCGGTCATGATCATTGTCGGTACCGCCACCATCTTCGGGCGGATTCTGGCCATTGAACGCATCCCGGTCATGCTGGCCGAGTACATCGTGCAACTGACCAGCAGCCCCGTCATCATTTTGATGCTGATCAACATCTTGCTGCTGTTCGTTGGCATGTTCATGGAAACGCTGGCCGCCATCATCATCCTGACGCCCATTTTGCTGCCCGTGGTGATGGCTGTCGGTGTCGATCCGGTGCACTTTGGCATTGTGGTCATTGTCAACCTGGCCATTGGTCTGGCGACACCACCGGTGGGTGTCAACCTGTTTGTCGGCGCCCGGGTGGGTGGGTCTACCCTGGAAGCTGTGTCCAAGGGCAGCGTTCCTTTCCTCATAGCGATGTTCATCATGCTTCTGCTGGTGACCTACGTGCCTTCACTGTCGCTGTTTCTGCCCAAATTAATGGGCATGTAAGCCCAAGCGACAGCAACCGTTTACCCCATTCAATTTTCAGGAAAAACCATGTCTCAAAAAATCAAATGCGCCCTGATCGGCCCCGGCAACATCGGCACCGACTTGCTGGCCAAATTGCAACGCAGCCCGGTGTTGGAGCCGGTCTGGATGGTCGGTATCGACCCCAATTCCGACGGCCTGAAACGTGCCCGCGAGATGGGCATCAAAACCACCTCGGACGGCGTCGACGGCCTCATTCCCCACATGAAGGCTGACGGCGTGCAAATCGTCTTTGATGCCACCAGCGCCTATGTGCACGCGGAAAACAGCCGCAAAGTCAACGCCCTGGGGGCGCTGATGATCGACCTGACACCCGCCGCGATTGGCCCGTTTTGTGTGCCCCCGGTAAACCTGGTTGAGCACGTCGGCAAGGGTGAGATGAACGTCAACATGGTCACCTGCGGTGGCCAGGCCACGATTCCGATGGTGGCCGCCGTGAGCCGCGTGCAGCCGGTGGCGTATGGCGAAATTGTGGCCACCGTGTCCAGCCGCTCGGCCGGGCCCGGCACCCGCAAAAACATCGACGAATTCACCCGCACGACAGCAGGCGCGGTGGAGAAGGTGGGCGGTGCCAAGAAAGGCAAGGCCATCATCATCCTGAACCCGGCCGAGCCACCACTGATCATGCGTGACACGGTGCACTGCCTCACTGAGACCGTACCCGATCAGGCCAAAATCACCGAATCGATCCACGCCATGATCAAGGAAGTGCAAAAGTACGTGCCCGGTTACAAACTGGTCAACGGCCCGGTATTTGACGGCAACCGTGTCTCGGTCTTTTTGGAAGTCGAAGGCCTGGGCGACTACCTGCCCAAATACGCAGGCAACCTCGACATCATGACCGCCGCAGCGGCCCGCACGGCAGAAATGTTTGCCGAAGAAATCATCGCGGGCCGCTTGACGCTCAAACCCGTACAAGCCTGATCCCCCCTGGAGAATGAATATGACACAAGCCAAAAAAATCACCCTGCATGACATGACGCTGCGCGATGGCATGCACCCCAAGCGTCACCTGATGACGCTGGAGCAGATGAAATCCATCGCCTGCGGTCTCGATGACGCCGGCATCCCCCTGATCGAGGTCACCCACGGCGACGGCCTGGGCGGATCATCGGTCAACTACGGCTTTCCGGCCCACACCGACGAAGAATACCTGGGCACCGTGATCCCGCTGATGAAGCAGGCCAAGGTCTCGGCGCTGCTCTTGCCCGGCATCGGCACGGTGGACCATCTGCTGATGGCCAAAGACCTAGGCGTGAACACCATCCGTGTCGCCACCCACTGCACCGAGGCGGATGTGTCTGAGCAGCACATCACCAAGGCGCGCGCGCTGGGCATGGACACCGTGGGCTTTCTGATGATGGCCCACATGGCCAGCCCGGAAAAATTGGTGAGTCAGGCCAAGCTGATGGAAGGCTATGGCGCCAACTGCATTTACGTGACAGATTCGGCGGGTCATCTGCTACCTGACGGCGTGAAAGCCCGTCTGGGTGCGGTGCGCGCGGCATTGAAGCCCGAGACCGAACTGGGCTTTCACGGCCACCACAACCTGGCCATGGGCGTGGCCAACTCGATCGCCGCCATTGAAGTCGGTGCCACCCGCATCGACGCCGCTGCTGCCGGCCTGGGCGCCGGTGCCGGCAACACGCCGATGGAAGTGCTGGTGTCGGTGCTCGACCTGATGAAAATCAGCACGGGCGTGGACGTCTACAAGATACAGGACGTGGCCGAAGACCTGGTGGTGCCGATCATGGACTTCCCGATCCGCATCGACCGCGACGCGCTCACCCTGGGCTATGCCGGTGTCTACGGCTCGTTCCTGCTGTTTGCCAAACGGGCTGAGAAGAAATACGGCGTACCGGCCCGCGACATTCTGGTCGAGATGGGCCGCCGTGGCATGGTGGGTGGTCAGGAAGACATGATCGAAGACACCGCCATGACGCTGGCAAGACAGCGCAGCATCAAGCCAGCAGCTTGAATATTGATGCGACTGTCAATTCAATTTGGCAGGTACACGCCGTGGTCACGGCCAACGTCTATGTTTAGCGCTTGACCGGCCCATTTCCGAAAATAGGTTTCCATCGGAAGCAGGCACGGGTGGCGCTGGGTCTTTCAGCAACGATCACAGACATGATCCAGCTCGTCATGTTTGACGAGTCATAGCGCGACACACATCGGCCTTCAGTCCAGCTTCAAACGGCCACGCCCCAGCATCTGATCGGCCTCCACCCGCCAGTCGGCACTGCGGGCAAATTCAGGCGTGCCTTTGGCGCCAAACAGACCGGCATCGGCCAGGTCAGCCACCCAGGCTTGCCGCTCGGCGGTGCCGCTGGCCGACCAAGGAGTCAGGCCCGCGTCGCGCACAGTCTCGGCCACTTCACGCACTTCTTCACTGCGGCGGCGGCCGTGTTCGATGACGCGCTGAAAGAAGTAGGCGGCCTGTTTTTCCCAGTCAACGCCGGGAAAGGTTTCGTACAAGCTGGCGATGACTGCGTCTTCCACGCCGTAGTGGCGGGCAGTGGTGAGGCTCTCGATCACCATCGCCTCCAGGCCTTTGATCATGACGCTGCGGCACATCTTGGTGGCGCTGGCCACGCCTATTGACATTTTCGTAAATCATGACATCACCACAGCGTAGCCTGCTGCCAGCAAGCGGCGATGATCGAGGGACGTTTTTGCGCACTCTTGAGCTTGTTGCGCGCCGTTGTTTGCAACTCGCTGAGGTTGTCTGGGCAGAAATTGGCCATGGCATGGCGCTTGAGCCAGGCCTACAGGTATTCCACCGGATTGAGGTCTGGCGCCCAATCAGCGGGTTGGGGATATAACGCATGGAGTGGCAATCGATTGTCATGTTTTTTGAAAAGATCAATAGATGCTGCAACTACCCGGCTTACCAACCCCAGCCCAAATGCAGTGGCAGGTATACCGCCATACCCGTCACAATGGTACCCAGCACCGCCTGCCCCCGGCCTTTACACCCGAAGAACCACACGGCGCCAGCAACTGCGGCAAACAGACGTGCATCTTGCCATGACGTGGTGAACTGCCCCTGCGTCATGACCAGTTCGGGCACGATGACCGCAGACAGGGCTGCAATCGGCGCGTACTGCAAACCACGCTGCGCCCAATGCGGCAAATTCCACGGCTTGCTGGACATGAAAAACAGTGTACGGGTCAACACCGTGATCAGCGTCAACCCAAGGATCACCAGGACAGTCCAGCTATCGGTCTGGTTGACGCTCATGGTGCCGCACCTTCGGCTGCGCCGGGTCGATGCGTCGCCTCCAGCAGCAGGCACAAGGCCACGGCGGCGGCTATCGCCAGCAGGATATTAAGTTTGAGGGGTAGCGCATACGCCGCCACGGCGGCCGCACCAGCCACACCTGCACTGACCCAGCGCAATGGGCTCGATGCCAGCGAAAACAGAATCCCGAGCAAAGCCATGATGCCAGCAAAGCCCAAGCCCCAGTTGGGAGGCACCCAGTCAGCCAGAAATACCCCCAACACTGTACAACCGACCCAAGACACCCAGTTGACGCCGCAGTTGCCCGCCAGATAGGCCTGCTGCGCGTGCAGTTGCGCCGCGTCACCGCCGTGGTGCGGGAAGCGGCGCGTGAATAAAACATAGCTGAGGTCAGTGGTCAGGTAACCGGTCAGCAGGCGCTGCCACAGCGGCAAATGCATCATGTACGGTCGCAGGTGTGCGCTGAACACGACAAAACGCAGGTTGACGCAAAAGCCGGTGGCCAGCACCACCCACATCGGCGCTCCCGCGGCAATCAGGGGGATGGCGGCCAGCTGCGAGCTGCCAGCAAAAACGGTGGTACCCATCAGCAGCGCCTCGAACGTGCTCAGGCCCGACTCGACCATCGCCACGCCCATCATCAGCCCCCACGCTGCCAGACCTGGCGCCGCCGCCATGGCGTCAAGCGCGCCCACCTGAAACTCGGGATGACGGTAAAACGCGGGCTTGAAAAACACGCAGACCTAACCGAGGCGCTGCCCGACCTGCACATCCGCGCCGCGCAGAAAGTCGGCAACCGCCAGACGCTTGCCACCAGAGCGCTGCACCTGGGTCAGGTTTACTACTGAATTCATAGCTAATACAGCAATATATTCGGGGGCTAGAGCCACAATTTGTCCATGAATCAGGGATGCTTGCGGCGCCCCGTTGCCGACCTGCGCGGCCCACACCTTGAGCGACTCGCCGTTCCAGACCGTGCTGGCGCCGGGGAACGGGTTGAACGCCCGTATCCGTCGCACGATGGTCGTCGCAGGTTGTGTCCAATCGATCAGGGCCTCGTGCTTGTCAATCTTGGCGGCGTAGGTCACGCCCTCGGCAGGCTGCGGCACCGCTTTGAGCCGACCTTGCTGCAAGTCGGCCAGCGCCCGCACCATCAACGCACCACCCAGGTCGGCCAGCTTGTCGTGCAGGCTGCCGGTGGTGTCGGCGTCGGTAATGGGCAGCGTCTGCGCCAGCAGCATGTCACCGGTGTCCAGCCCGGCGTCCATCTGCATGATGGTGACGCCGGTTTGTGCGTCGCCCGCTTCGACCGCGCGGTGAATCGGTGCCGCACCGCGCCAGCGCGGCAACAGCGACGCGTGGATGTTGAAGCAGCCGTGGCGCGGCAAGTCCAGCACCCACTGCGGCAGGATCAAGCCGTAGGCGGCCACCACCATCGCGTCAGCCTGCGCGGCCCGCAACACCGCCTGCGCGGCCAACGCGTCGCCCGGGTATTTGCCATCCAGGCGCAGGCTGCGCGGCTGCGCCACCACCATGCCGTGCTGCAGCGCCAACTGTTTTACAGGCGAGGCCTGCAACTTCATGCCCCGGCCTGCGGGCCGGTCGGGTTGTGTCAGCACCAGCGCAATGTCATGCCCGGCGGCGCGCAGTTGCGCCAGCGCCACAGCGGCAAATTCTGGCGTGCCGGCAAAAACCAGCTTCAAGAACGCGCCTCGCGCTGGGCCTTGAGCATTTTGGTCTTGATGCGGTTGCGCTTGAGCGGCGACAGGTATTCGACAAAGACCTTGCCGAGCAAATGGTCCATTTCATGCTGAATGCACACCGCCAGCAGGCCATCGGCTTCGATCAGGCGCGATTGGCCGTCGCCGTCGAGCGCCTCCACCTTGACCGCGTCGTGACGCACCACACCGTCGTAAATGCCTGGAACCGACAGGCAACCTT
>NZ_JAQTWM010000183.1 GCF_028689305.1 Rhodoferax sp.
CAGTGCTGCGCGGTCATGCGCTCCGATGCAGACCCCAGCGTCCACCGAGAAGCGCAGTGCTGGTAGGCCAGCATCTCTTTGGCGTCGAAACTCTCCAGCAGGGCCCGTCCCACGAAGGCGCGCAGGTTGCGCCAATATGTAGGGCGGCCTTGTCTGCCGTCTCCGCCATGCGCCGGGTGTTGCACGATGTGCAGACGCCCCGTCCCTGGCATGAGAAAGCGACGAAGTAGTCGTGTTCGCAGTCGTCACAGCGGGCGCGGGCAAAAGGGTCCACTGCGGTCAGCAGCCATTGCGGCTGCTGGCGACAAAGCCGCGATGTGGAGGTGCTCCTCAAAGGCTCGCACAGCACCACAACGCTGGCCAACAGGGCAAAAAGAAACCGCTCAGCCCTCGTGGAATCTGAGCGACAAGCTACTGAATTTGTAGCATCCGGGTTTCAGCCCGACTTACCCCTTGTGCACGGCTAGAGTCGATGCGGCCGCATCAGGGCGCACCGCGGCCCCAGCACGAGGAGCTTCAGCCGAGCCACCCCAATCCTGCCAGCCCTCACCGAATAGCTCCACCGGGTGCATGGTGCGGTCCGAGCCATTGCCGCAGCGCATGTCCTTGGCCGCGCAGAACAGGTCACAACCCCAGCACACCCGCTCGGGGTGGGCGGGGTTGATGGGGAATACCTTGCTCATGTGGGTTCCGGACCAACAACCCTGGCTTACTTGCGGGCCGGCGGTACGTCGGTGCAGCTGCCGTGCGCAATCTCCGCCGCCATGCCGATGCTCTCGCCCAGCGTCGGGTGCGGGTGAATCGTCTTGCCGATGTCGATGGCATCCGCGCCCATCTCAATCGCCAGCGCCACCTCACCAATCATGTCGCCCGCATGGGTGCCGACCATGCCGCCGCCGAGGATTTTTCCGTGGCCGTGGGCTTCGGGGCTGTCGTCAAACAGCAGCTTGGTCACGCCTTCGTCGCGGCCATTGGCGATGGCGCGACCGGACGCAGTCCAGGGGAACAAGCCCTTCTTGACCTTGATACCTTGCGCTTTGGCTTGGTCTTCGGTCAGGCCGACCCAGGCCACTTCGGGGTCGGTGTAGGCCACGCTCGGAATCACGCGGGCGTTGAAGGCGGCGGCGGCCAGCTCCTTGTTGCCTTGTAATTCACCGGCAATCACTTCAGCGGCGACATGCGCCTCGTGCACCGCCTTATGCGCCAGCATGGGCTGGCCGACGATGTCGCCGATGGCGAAGATGTGCGGTACGTTGGTGCGCATCTGGATGTCGACGTTGATGAAGCCCCGGTCTGTCACGGCCACGCCAGCTTTGTCGGCGGCGATCTTTTTGCCATTGGGGGTGCGGCCTACGGCTTGTAACACCAGGTCGTAGACCTGCGGCTCGGGCACTTTCACGCCCTCCTCTGCCGGTGCAAACGTGACCTTGATGCCCTCGGGTGTGGCCTCGGCGGCGACGGTTTTGGTCTTCAACATGATGTTGTCAAACCGCTTGGCGTTCATCTTTTGCCAGATCTTGACCAGATCCCGGTCCGCGCCTTGCATCAGGCCGTCGAGCATTTCGACCACGTCCAGGCGTGCGCCCAGGGTGCTGTAGACCGTGCCCATTTCCAGGCCGATGATGCCGCCGCCCAGAATCAGCATGCGCTTGGGCACTTCTTTCAAGGCCAGTGCGCCGGTGCTGTCGACCACCCGCGGGTCATTGGGCATGAAGGGCAGGCGCACGGCCTGGCTGCCGGCGGCGATGATGGCGCGTTTGAAGGCGATGACCTTCTTGCCGCCGGTTTTCTCTTGCGCTGTGCCGCTGGTTTCTTCGACTTCGAGGTGGTTGGCACCGACGAAGGCACCGTAGCCACGCACGATGGTCACCTTGCGCATCTTGGCCATGGCGGCCAGGCCGCCGGTGAGTTTGCTAATGACCTTCTCTTTGTGGCCGCGCAGTTTGTCGATGTTGACCACCGGTTTGCCAAAGTCCACACCCAGGTCGCCCAGGTGCGTCACTTCGTCCATGACGGCGGCCACGTGCAGCAGCGCCTTGGAGGGAATGCAGCCGACGTTCAGGCAGACACCGCCCAGGGTGGCGTAGCGTTCGACCACCACCACCTTGAGGCCGAGGTCAGCGGCGCGGAAGGCTGCCGAGTAGCCGCCGGGGCCACCGCCGAGCACCAGCAGGTCGCAGTCCAGATCAGCGCTGCCACCGAAGCTGGTGGCACTTGGGGCGGGTGTTGCAGCAGGTTTTGCTACAGATTGTGTAGCTACTGGCGCAGAAATTACCTGGGCTACAGGCTGATTTTCCTTTGATTCCGGAGCCAATACGGGCTGAGCCGCATCACCCGCAGCCTCCAGCACCAGCAACAGCGTGCCTTCGGAAACCTTGTCGCCGAGCTTGACCTTGAGCTCTTTCACCACACCGCCGTGGCTGGCGGGGATTTCCATCGAGGCTTTGTCGCTCTCGACGGTGATCAGGCTTTGGTCGGCTTTGATGGTGTCGCCGGGTTTGACCAGCAGTTCGATCACGGTGACTTCGGCGAAGTCGCCAATGTCGGGGACTTTGATGTCGATAAGTGCCATGTTGTTCTTCCTTATCGATCCGGTTTACAGCAACACCCGGCGGAAATCACCGAGGATCTGGCCGAGGTAGACGTTGAAGCGGGCCGCAGCGGCACCGTCGATCACGCGGTGATCCCAGGTGAGGGACAACGGCAGCATCAAGCGCGGCTGGAAGG
>NZ_JAQTWM010000184.1 GCF_028689305.1 Rhodoferax sp.
GGCATCACCTTCTCCCTGGACGATTTTGGAACGGGCTACTCGTCACTGAGTTACCTCAAGAGGCTGCCGCTGAACAAGCTCAAGATTGACCAGTCGTTCGTCTACGACGTGCTGACCGACCCCCACAGCGCAGCCATTGTCCGCACGGTGCTTGCCCTCGGTCAGAGCATGGGGCTGGAAGTGATTGCCGAAGGGGTCGAGACTCAGGACCAGCGCCAGTTTCTGCTGAACAACGGCTGCCTGCTATACCAAGGCTACTGGTTCAGCGGCGCCCTGCCGGCCAACACCTTTGAAGCCTATGTGCAAGGCCTGGCCTGAACACCCGCCGTCACCGGCCTCAGGCCACGTGAATCGACATCGTCACCAGCGCCGATGAATCACGCACTGCCAACAACGAATGCGGCGTGGCGGCTTCCAGGTGAATGAAATCCCCAGGCTCCAGCACATGGTGGACACCGGGGGTTCGGAACTCCAGGCACCCCTCCATGCAATGCACCGTCATTTCGCCCGGCGCCTTGTGCTCTTTCATGTGTTGGCCCGCCTGCAAAACCACCCGCACCACCTCCAGTTGCCGCCCCTTGACGATGGCCGTGGTGCGTGCCCCTGCCATGCCCGGCCCCAGAGGCGACAGATTGACTTTGCTACCCGCTTGCAGATGCTGTTGTGCCATGAGATGCTCCCGGTGAGATGAAAGACCGCCGTCACGGTCGAATGCTCGCACAAACCGGCGCATCACGCCAGCCATCAGGTCAACGCCAACACACGCCACTGGCCAAAACCTGGCGCCTGCACCGGCCACTGTGCCGCATCACTCAGCTGCCGCACACCTTGTGCCAGCAGCTCAACCGCACGAATCACACCAGCGTGGGTGACCCAGACCTGCGGCCCCGGGCCAGCCGCAGCATCATCCCAGGCCGCGGCCACCCGCTGCATGACATCGGCCACACTTTCCACCCCGCCAAAGCGGTGGTGCCAGAAGTCAGCCGTCCAGCGGGCCAGCTCGTCGGCAGCCAGGCTGTCCCAGCGTTGCCCCTCCCAGCAGCCAAAATTCATTTCAACCAGACGTGCGTCCACCTTATACGTCAAATCGGGCCTTAGCCCGCATAAAACAAGCGTGAGACGCTCACATCTTTGTAGCGGCGACGAACTCACCCGGGCGCCATGAGGCAGCACCTGCGCCAGCGCCTGAGCGGCCTGAGTGGTGGCGGTTTCATCTGCCGCCACGTCCAGCGCGCCGTAACACACACCGGGCTCGATCAGCGGCTGCGCATGACGCACCAGCCACAGGCTCACAGGCTCAACCCCAATCCCAGGTAAAAAGCCAGTTCACACACCTGCTGGATCGCGCCGAGACAGTCCCCGGTAAAACCACCCAGCCGCCGCCAGAACCAGCGGGTCATCAGTGCCCAGGCCACGGCAGATAACACCACCGCATTCAGCAAGACCAGCAACAAGCTCTCTGCAGCCCCATCAAACGCTATAAAGTCAGTAGCTGATTGTGCATATATGACAAGGGCTAGAGCACAAAAACACCATGTAAAACCAGTCACCAGCGCTGCGCCGCTGATCTGATCGGCCAAGGGCTTGGATTTGGACCCCGCCGCATCCCCCACATGCGGCAACAACCGGATGGTCAGCAGCGGCCAGGTGCGCGACACCACATGGGCGGCAAACAGCGCGGCCACCATCAGCGGCATACTCACATCGCCCAGCAGCGTCAGCAAGGCCACCTTGCTCAGCAGCACCAGCACCACGGCAATCGCGCCAAACGCACCCACCCGCGAGTCTTTCATGATGGCCAGCGCCCGGTCACGCTCCGCACTGCCACCCAAACCATCGGCCACATCGGCCAGACCATCTTCATGAAAAGCCCCAGTGAGCAACACTCCCAGCACCGTGCCGAGCGCGGCCACCACCAGCGGAGCCGAACCCGTGGGCGGCAAAGTCATCGACAGCACCGCGCTAAAACCCGCCACCAGCCCCCCGACCAGCACACCCACACCGGGAAAATGGCCGGCACTGGCACGCAGCATGGCCGGGCTGAAACCCACCCAATCGGCCACGCGGCCCGTGACCGGAATACGCGTGAAAAACTGCAGGCTCAGCAGGTAATGGCGAAAAAATTGAAGCAGGAACGGGGGCATGGCTGTTGCATCACAAAGCACCCCGCGCGCCGGGGCAAGGCGCATAGGCTAACAGCTTTGCTCCCCTGCCCCGCCAGCCGGGATGCTCACCAAAGTGATTGGGCATCCAGCAGCAGTTCGCTGCGTGAGCGCTCTCGTGCTCAGGCGTAGCGGTCTACCCCCAGGCCTTCCATGCTGATTTGCGGTGCCTTGCCGCTGATCAGGTCGGCAATCACACGGCCGGTGCCTGCAGCCATGGTCCAACCCAGCGTGCCATGGCCGGTGGCCAGCATCATGTTGCGCATGCGGCAAGCACCCAGAATCGGCGTGCCGTCCGGGGTCATCGGGCGCAGGCCGGTCCAGAACTCAGCACGCGCCACGTCGCCCCCCTTCGGGAACAGGTCGGTCACGACAAACTCCAGTGTTTTGCGCCGCCCACTCTCCAGATCGAGGTTGAAACCCGAAAGCTGCGCCGTGCCGCCTACACGGATGCGGTCACCCAGGCGCGTCACCGCCACCTTGTGGGTCTCGTCCATGATGGTGGACTCAGGGGCTTGCGTGGCATCGGT
>NZ_JAQTWM010000105.1:0-4077 GCF_028689305.1 Rhodoferax sp.
GTCGCCATGGCGGGCCATGCCTCGGCGCAGGATCTCGCCGGTGTGTCGCTGGGGGTGTCGATCTGGAACATGTTGATCATCAGCATGATGGGGGTACTGATGGCCATCAACCCGGTGGTGGCGCATCTGGTGGGCGCCGATGAACTCGGCCAAGTGCCTCATGTGGTCAGGCAGGCGTTATGGAAAGCGCTGGGCGTCGGTGTGCTGGCCCTGGTGCTGGCCAATTGGGCGGCGCTGCTGTTTGACCATATGACCCTGGAGCCCCGGGTCCGCGCTCTGGCCAGGGACTTTGTTTTTGTCACCAGCCTGGCGTTGCCACCGTTTGCGTTGTACCGGGTGTTGTATGGCTACAGCACCAGCATCAATCAGACCAAACCGTTGATGGTGATCGCACTGATATCACTGGGCCTCAATATCGTGGTCAACTGGTTGCTGGTGTTTGGCCACTGGGGTTTTCCCCGACTGGGTGGCGTCGGGTGCGCCTGGGCGACACTGCTCACCGTGTCGTTCAATCTGCTGGCACTGTTGTGGTGGATGCGTCGCTCCGAGGTCTATCACGGCACCTGGCCATTGGGGCACTTTGAACCACCACATTGGCCCCAGATCAAAAGCCTGCTGGCGCTGGGCTTGCCCATCGGCATCACCTATTTTGCTGAAACCAGTGCCTTCAGCCTGATTGCCCTCCTGATTGCCGAATTTGGCAGCACCCAGGTGGCGGCGCACCAGATTGCGCTGAATTTTTCGTCGCTGGTGTTCATGGTGCCGCTGAGCCTGGGGCTGGCCCTGCTCACGCGTGTTGGCCAGTCGCTCGGCGCCCATGACCCGGTGCAGGCACGGTACCAGGCCTGGGTGGGGGTCGCGCTCGGATTGGGATGCGCGCTGGTATCCGCCACGCTGATGGCGCTGTTTGCTCGACAGATCGCCTGGGCCTACACCAGTGATGTCACGGTCATGATCCTGACCGCCCAACTGTTGCTGCTGGCTGCGCTGTTCCAGTTGTCGGACGCCACCCAGGTGGTGACCAGTTGCGCCATTCGTGGCTACAAGGTCACCCGTGCCCCCATGGTTATCCACATGACGGCGTTCTGGGTGTTTTCGCTGCCTTTGGGTTACACGCTGGGGTTGGCACCCGCCTGGATGCCCATCAGACCGTCTCAGCCGATGGGGGCGGCAGGCTTCTGGATCGCGCTGGTGGTGGGTCTGACGATTGCGGCGCTGGGCCTGGTGCTGCTGCTGCGCCGGGTGGCGCGAGATCGACTGGCCCCCTGACAGCGCCAAGCTGGACACCAGGAAGCCCGATTTCCTGATGACTTCCTGATACCGCAGGTGCTACGCTGCGGCCCGTATGACCACACCTGCCCCTGTCCATCATCAGCCACACCCTGTGCGCACCTGGGCCAGCGTCGCTGGCTTGCTGTGCGCGGCCACAGCGGGTGGTTTTCTGCTGGAACACCGGGTGTCGCTGACCAGTCAGGCCATGTTCTACGTGCTGGCGGTCGTGATGGCGGCCTACACCGTGAGCCTGCTGCCCTCCATCATCTGTGCGCTGGGCGCTGTCACTGCGTTCAACTTCTTTTTTGTACCGCCACGCTGGACTTTTGACGTTGACAGTCAAGAGCACCTGATTGCGCTGTTCACGATGCTGGTTGTCGCGCTGGTGATCAACCATCTGGCTGCGGCATTGCGCAGGAAAACAGATCTGGCCCGGTTGAATGAGCAGCGGGCACGTCAGCTCCAGGCCCTGGCTGGCCAGCTGGCCAATGTGACCAGAGCTGACGAGGTGATGCTGCTTGGCCAAAATACCTTGAACGCCATCTTTCCCGGCCCGTCATGGGTCGCTCTGCGCCAGCCAGATGGCACTTTGGCCGGCACTGAGCCGTTGGCGCAGCCCGTGCGGGACGGCCTCCAATGCTGCCTGCGCGAAGCTGCCGTGCTCGGGCCAGGTACCGGGCGCTGGCCCGGGCTGAACGCCTGGTATCTGCCACTGGGAACGCGCGACCGGATGAATGGCGCCGTCTGCATCCAGCATGTGCTGGCCAGTGACACTGCCAACCTCGAACACGCTCAGGCCCTGTGCACCCTTCTGGCGCAGGCACTTTGGCGCATTGAGCTGATGGATTCGACGATGGCAGCACAAGCTGAAGCTCAGCGCCAGCAGGTGCAGAGCACGTTTCTTGCTGCGGTGTCTCATGATTTGCGCACACCGCTGGCCACCATCGTGGGCGCCACCTCGGCGCTACAAACCCAGGACGACAAGCTCAATGCCACTGAAAAAAAACGCCTGCTCGGCAGCATCGCCAGTGAAGCGGCGTACCTGAGCAGCCTGACGGAAAACACCTTGCAGCTGGTGCAGCTGACCAATACCGCGCAGCCACTCCAGTGGCAGTGGGAGTCCATGGAAGAGATCGTTGGCGCTGCTCTGGCCCGGTGGCGTCAGCAGGACACGACGCGGCGTATCCAAACCAAAGTGCCCGAGGGGTTGCCCCTGATTCGGGCCGACCCGGTACTGCTGGCACAACTGATTGGCAACTTGCTAGACAACGCGCTCAAGTACAGCACAGGCACCATTGACTTGAACGTGGCACTTGTCGGCGGTGAACTGCAAATTGCAGTCAAGGATCGGGGTGAGGTGATTGCCGCTGAGGCCCAGCACCGCATCTTTGAGCCCTATTCCCGCGGCGACCAGTCGGGTCAGCGGGGAGCCGGACTCGGGCTGGCGCTGTGCCGGGCCATTGCCAACGTCCATGGCGGCAAGCTGACACTGCGCCGCCGCCACGGTGGTGGCAACAGTTTTGTACTGTCCTTGCCAGTTGACCAGCATCAACCCGAAGGTGACCTGCCATGAGCCTGCGCATTCTGGTGGTTGAGGACGACCGGGACATCCGCGCCTTGATGCAGGCGTCCTTGTCGGTAGAGGGGTTTGAGGTGCAGACCGCCGTGTCGTTGAGCGAAGCCCAGGCGCTGGTGCAGCACGCGCGACCCGATGTGGTGCTGCTGGATCTGGGCCTGCCCGACGGCGACGGCCTGACGCTGGTCCAACACATCCGCCAACGGCAGGCCCTGCCCATCATCGTGGTTTCTGCCAGACATCAGGAGGCGCAAAAAGTCCGGCTGCTTGATGCTGGCGCGGACGACTACCTGACCAAGCCGTTCAGTGTTGGGGAGCTGCTGGCCCGCATCCGTGTCGCGTTGCGTCACCGGGGCACAGCTCTGGCAGCAGCGGTCACGGTCCATGAGCTGGACGACTTGCACGTTGATCTGACCACACGGGAAGTGCGCAGCAAAGGTGAACTCCTGCACCTGACCCCGACCGAATTCAAACTGCTGGCACGTCTGGTACGCAGTGCCGGGCGGGTGGTCACCCATCGGCAATTGCTGACCGATGTGTGGGGGCTGGAGTTCACGGAGCACACCCACTATTTGCGGCTCTACATGGGGCAACTGCGAGCCAAGATTGAAGTCGATCCGGCCGAACCACGACACTTGCTGACAGAAACCGGTGTCGGCTACCGGCTGGCCGTGGTCTGACCGGGCGTCCACTTATGCAATCCTGACACCAGAGCGACGACAGTCAGGTCTTGTTCAACATCATGGGAAAGCCATGGACAAGACTGTGGATCGAGGTCGCGTAGCGGCACTGACGCTGGGTGCATTGGGGGTGGTTTATGGTGATATTGGCACCAGCCCGTTGTACACCATGAAAGAAATTTTTGGCCCGGCAACCAACATTCCGCTGGATGCCAACCACATCACCGGCGCGGTCTCGGTGATTTTTTGGGGCCTGATGCTGGTGGTCACCCTGAAATACGTGCTGCTCATCCTGCGCGCCGACAACCGGGGTGAAGGCGGCATCATGGCACTGACGGCGCTGGCCGCCCAAGCCGTTGGGCAGTCGCCCGGACGGCGGCTGATCCTGCTGCTGATGGGTGTTTTTGGCGCTGCCCTGTTTTATGGCGACAGTGTCATCACCCCGGCCATTTCCGTGCTGAGCGCAGTCGAAGGGCTGGAAGTGGCCACACCAGCGTTCAAACCTTATGTATTGCCGATTTGTGCTGCTGTTCTGATCGGTTTGTTTGG
>NZ_JAQTWM010000105.1:4177-10570 GCF_028689305.1 Rhodoferax sp.
GACCCCAGCGCGCTGGAAAACCCGTTCTACCGGATGTTTCCGGCCAGCTGGCTGATACCGGCGGTCATACTGGCCACACTGGCCACGGTGATCGCCTCCCAAGCCGTCATTTCTGGCGCCTACTCCCTGACAAAGCAGGCAGTGCAGCTGGGTTTGTTGCCGCGCATGCAGGTGTTCTACACCTCGACCAGGGAAGCGGGGCAAATCTACCTGCCCAGCGTCAACTGGCTCTTGCTTGGGGCGGTGTTGCTGGTGGTCTTCGGCTTTGGCAGCAGTTCTGCCATGGCCTCAGCCTACGGCATCGCTGTTACCGTCACCATGCTGATCACCACGGCTCTGACCTTTTTTGTCATCCGGTATGGCTGGCGTTATTCCCTGCTCCTGGCCGCAGGTGCAACTTGCACGTTTCTGATCCTGGACCTGTTGCTGGTTGCGTCATGCGCCATCAAGTTCCTGCAAGGTGGCTGGTTTCCGCTGGTGCTGGGCGCAGCCATCTTCACCGTCATGGCCACCTGGCGGCGCGGGCGCGAACTGCTGATTGAAACGATTCGACGCGACGACCCAAGCCTGCTGCCTTTCATCACGACACTGTCTGCGGCAGACGTGCATCGGGTCCCACGCACTGCGGTTTACCCGGTGGCCAACCCGGCCACCGTTCCACAGGCGTTGATGCACAACCTCAAACACAACCAGGTTTTGCACGAACGCAACCTGATCCTCACCGTCGTTTTCCATGAGGTGCCCTGGATTGCCTACGCCCAGCGCGTGGAGGTGCAGGCCCTGGCGCCGGGGTTTTGGCGTGTGCAGATCAACTACGGATTCAAGAATGCACCTGACATTCCCAAGGCGCTGGAGTTATGCCAGAGCCAGGGCCTGGCTCTGAATCTGTTTGAAACCTCTTACTTTCTGAGCCGGGAGATTGTGGTTCCCACCAAAGGCACGGGCATGCCCCCCTGGCGTGAAGCCCTGTTTGCCCTCATGTCGCGCAACGCAGGCAGTGTGGCCGACTTTTTCCGGCTGCCCAACAACTGCGTGATTGAGCTGGGAACCAGGGTACAGATCTGAGCATGTGTCCGGCATTGCGGTCAGGCAACAACATTCAGTATCACCACCCCCACGGTGATGAAGGCCATGCCCAGCATGGCAGCCCAGCTCAGAGTCTGACCAAACACCAGCCAGCCCACCACTGAAATCAACACAATGCCTACGCCGGACCAGATGGCATACACAATCCCCATCGCAATGCTGCGCAAGGTGAGTGACAGGCAATAAAACGCCACCACGTACCCCGCCACCACCACCAGGGATGGCACCAGCTTGGTAAAGCCATCCGAAGCCTTCAGCGCGGAGGTAGCAATTACCTCCGAGACAATCGCAATCGCCAGATAAATCCACTGCATAAGTCCCTCAATAGGCCAGGCCTGCCCCAACCTTGCATGGGACCGCGCAGGCGGTCATCCATTAAAAACGGCCTGAACCCACATCAGCAGGCTAGGCCGTTGGCGGTGGGTTCGTCTGAAATCAGTGTAACGGCACGCCGGTTTTGCTCTGCAACTCTTCCATGGTCACACCCGGGGCCAGTTGCACCACCTTGAGTCCATGCGGCGTGACATCCATCACTGCCAGGTCGGTGATGATGCGGTCAACCACCCCGACCCCAGTCAGCGGCAAAGTGCACTCAGGCAGGATCTTCAGGTCAATCGTGCCATCTTTTTTCTTGGCCACGTGTTCCATCAACACCACAACGCTTTTCACGCCGCCCACCAGGTCCATGGCACCGCCCATGCCCTTGACCATTTTGCCCGGAATCATCCAGTTCGCCAGGTCACCCTTGTCACTGACCTGCATGGCCCCCAGAATGCTCAAGTTGATCTTGCCACCGCGAATCATGGCAAAGCTGTCGTGGCTGCCGAAAATGCTGGAGCCGGGTATGGTCGTCACGGTTTGTTTACCAGCATTGATCAGGTCGGCGTCCACCTCATCCTCGGTGGGAAACGGGCCAATGCCCAGCATGCCATTTTCACTTTGCAGCCAGACTTCGATGTCGGGCGACACAAAGTTGGCCACCAGCGTGGGCAAACCGATGCCCAGGTTGACGTAAAAGCCGTCCTGCAATTCCTTGGCCGCAATGGCCGCCATCTGGTCGTGTGTCCAGGCCATGATCAAACTCCTGCTTTCTGGGTAACGGTGCGCTTTTCAATGCGCTTCTCGGGCGTGGCATTGAGCACGATGCGATTGACATAAATGCCAGGCAAGTGGACCGAATCCGGGTCGAACGTACCGGTTTCGACAATTTCTTCCACTTCGACCACGGTGATCTTGCCGGCCATGGCCACCGCCGGGTTGAAGTTGCGTGCGGTACGCCGAAACAGCAGGTTGCCACTCTTGTCGGCCTTCCAGGCCTTGACCAGCGAGACATCCGGCACCAGCGCGTGTTCCAGGATGTAGGCACGGCCATCAAACACACGGTTCTCCTTGCCCTCGGCGACCGCCGTTCCGACACCGGTGCGCACATAAAACGCCGGGATACCGGCGCCACCGGCGCGCAGCCGCTCGGCCAGCGTGCCCTGCGGGGTGAATTCCAGTTGCAGTTCACCGGCCAGATACTGGCGCTCGAATTCCTTGTTTTCACCCACGTAGCTGGAGATCATCTTTTTGATCTGGCGGGTTTCCAGCAACTTGCCCAGGCCGAAGCCGTCCACGCCGGCATTGTTGGAAACCACCGTCAGGTCCTGCACCCGGCTGTCGCGCAGCGCGTCAATCAGTGCCTCAGGGATGCCACACAGGCCAAAACCGCCCACCGCGAGCAGTTGCCCGTCCCTGACAATGCCTTGCAGCGCAGCCGCTGCCGAAGGGTAAATCTTGTTCACGCCGAATTCTCCTGATAGTCGAAACTGGCGCTAGCATACTACCTAGCCAACTACGTAGTTTTTCGTAAAGGACAAACCCTAAGTCATGGACATCGACTATCGTCTGGCCTTCGAGATGGCGCCCGTGGGCCTGGCACTGTCACGCAACCGCACCATGGTCGACTGCAACCGTCATCTCTGCGAGATGTTTGGCACCACGCGCGAACAGCTGGTGGGCCAGTCGTTCCAGGTGCTCTACCCAAGTGCGCAGGAGTTTGAACGCACCGGCCAGCGTATTGCCCCCATCCTGAACCGGCAGGGTACCTACGCCGATGACCGCATCATGAAACGTGTGGATGGGCGCTTCAAGGGTGAAACTTTCTGGTGCCACGTGACGGGTCGGGCACTCAACCCGCAAGCGCCACACGAGGCCGGTATCTGGACTTTTGAAGACCTGAGCGCCAGCCGCCAAGTGCTGGCCGAGTTGACCGCCCGCGAGCGGGAGGTCGCCGCCCACCTGATGGATGGCCTGACCAGCAAGGAAATTGGCCGGGCGCTGAACATCAGCCACCGTACTGTGGAGATTTACCGCGCCACATTGATGCGCAAATACCAGGCCACCAACACCGGTGATCTGGTGCACAAACTGCTGGCTGGCCAACGGTCATGACACCGTGCCCACCCCGATGATTGCATCCAAAACACAGGTTTTGCTGGCCTTCCTGACAGAGCTGTATCAGAATCGGCGTGGGTTGGCCTGCCGTCGGCCCACATCAATTGCAAGGAGGTCACCATGGTCACAACACCCAAGAAGTCCAGCGCCGCCACCACCAGCAAGCCTGCGCCGAAGAAAACCGCAGCGACCAAAACGGTGGCATCCCCCAAACCAGCAGTCAAGCGGGTGAGCGCCGCCAGAACCAAGCTCAAGGCATCCACAGCACCAACGCCTGTTCTCAGCACGGAACAGCGCAACCACTATGTATCGGTCGCCGCCTTCTACATTGCCGAGCGACGCGGTTTCACGCTGGGCAACCCGGTCGATGATTGGCTGGCGGCCGAGGCAGAAGTTGACCGACTGATTGCCAGCGGCCATTTTGCGGTCTGAGCCAGGTTAACTGACCACCTCGCGCATCCACTGCGGCAACTCGATGGCTTTCTGCTTGGGGAAATCCACCCAGATGGCAGTGGCACCACCGGCGGCATAAATCACGCCCGGCTGGTCAGCCATTTCCATGGTGGTCCAGGTTTCAAACGTGGTCCGCCCCGGGTCACTGGTGTACATCCTGGCCAGCACCTCACCCGGGTATTCGAGTTGTTTGTAAAAATTGCAGAAGGCGTTGACGATCACCGGACCCTCGCCCAGCGGGTTGGGCATGGCACCCACTGCACGCATCCAGTCAATCCGGATCGTCTCCATGTAGCGAAAGTACGTGGTGTTATTGACATGCCCCATGGCATCCATGTCGCCCCAGCGAATGGGCATCGTCAGTTCAAACACCAATTTTTTCTGCTCGGGAACTTCCAGTTTCACGTACACCTCCTGCGCATGTTGGTTGTCTGGTCCTGTTTGATTCGAATGTCAGCGATGCGCCCGGATGGAGGCCACGATTCCCAAGGTGAACAACACCGCCGCCAGCCACTGCGAGGCGTCGGGCCAGGCCCCGTCCCAAACAAACGAGTAAAACAAGGCAAACAGGGTTTCACTCACAATCAGCTGACCACACAGGCTGACACTCAGGCGTTGGCTCGCCTTGTTCCAGAGAATACTGGCAGCCCAACCTGAACCAATCCCTGTTGCTATACATGCAATAGCAGCCAAGGCTTTATTTTCCTGGGCTAGAAGTGTTTTTGGCTCTGAACCCGCGAGTAACCACAGCAACAGCGCCCCGACACCCGTGGCAATGCCCAGCCAGTTGGCCCATTCGGTGGCACTGACCTCTGGATGACGCTTGAGCCAGGCCGCGTTGAGCAGCGCAAAACCGGTCCAGCTGGCCATGGCCGCCATCGCCAGCACCACCCCCCACCAGAAGTTCCTGCCAGCCAACGGCAACTGCCCGGCATTGGCCAGCGAGGCCTGCATCATCAGCGCCAGACCGGCGGCCGTCAACACCAGCCCAGGTGCCAATGACGACCACGTCAGGCCCTGCGGCTTACCCAGCAACATGACCCAGATCGGAATCGTGCCAATGATGAGCGAGGGCACGGCCGCGCCAGCCGCCCCAATGGCCTGCGCCAGCAACAGGTAATAACCGGTGGCCCCCAGCAAACTCATGCCCAGCGCGGTAGCGGCCTGACGCCAGGTCGGCCAGGTGTGGGAGCGCCAGCCCAGAGCCATCACCAGCGCAGCCATGACCCCGTAACTGACAAAACGCCCTGCCGTCAGGTCCACCGATGACAGGCCAGGCGTCATGCGCGGCACCACAAACACCAGGCCCCACAAGGCGCCAGCGCCAAGTCCGGCAGCAATGCCCGACCAGGACAGACGGTGATCCACCACCGTCACATTAAACCCCGAAGCCGTCGTCCGCAGAAATCACCGCACCGTTGATAAAGTGGCTCTGGTCCGAACACAACATCACCAGCAGCGCATCCAGATCCTGCGGCTGGCCGACCCGCTTGCGCGGCAACATCTGCATCAGCTTCTGGCCGGCTTCAGTCTGCCAGTGCTGGTGATTGATCTCGGTATCGATATAACCGGGGCAGATCGCATTGACGTTGATGCCAAACTTGCCCCACTCCAAGGCCATGGCCCGGGTCATCTGGACCACCGCGGCCTTGCTCATGCAATACACCCCGATCTTGGGGATCACCCGCAGACCGGCCATGGAAGCCACGTTGATGATGCGTCCACCCGTGAAACTGCCAGGTGCCGCCCCCTGAGCCCGCGCCAGCATGCGTTTACCGACCTCCTGGGCCACAAAAAAAGCACCCTTGACGTTGGTGCCAAACATGAAGTCATAGTCATGTTCGGACACATCCTGTAGACGCTGGGTGGTACTGACACCCGAGTTGTTGACCAGAATGTCGATCGAGCCGACCTCGGTCTCGGCATGGGCCACGGCGGACTTGATGGAATCGTGGTCAGTCACGTCCAGTTCAATCACGTGGGCGTCGCCGCCTTCACCATCAATCTGGGCCCGCAACTCCTTGAGTTTCTCAACGCGCCGACTGGCCAACACCACAGCGGCACCGGCAGCTGACAGGGTGCGCGCAAACTGCGCCCCCAAACCGCTGGAAGCGCCGGTGATCAAAGCCACCCGCCCCGATAAATCCATGCTGTATGCCATGTTTGACTCTCCTGTGTAAATAGAACGATCGTTCTATTATGTGTAAAACGAACCCTAAAATTGGTTTTTATCCCAGACAATCGGCGCCATCGGTTCAAGCGCCCTACCCCATTCATTATCAAGCGAGACGCACCATGACCCCTCAGGACATCCTGACCCAATTTGGCCCCCGTGAAACCATGGACTACGACGTCGTGATCGTTGGCGGCGGCCCCGCCGGCCTGGCCAGTGCCATCCGGCTCAAACAACTGGCCGCA